>JBGSME010000034.1:0-4549 GCA_041740335.1 Bryobacteraceae bacterium
CTGCCAAATCATTCGCCGCGATGGCCGAACATGGCTGGTGCGCGTGTACAACCGTCGCGATGTCGATACCAAAAAGAGAAACGACATCGAGTTGGTTAACTGACTGTCTCACCCTCGGGGTCCACTGCAGTTTCTGTATGGGGAGTCGATCGCCCACGGGGCATTCGTGAGTATCAACAGTCCCGGAGTTCAACCTATTGAAGTTGATCCCGTGTAATGGAAGAAGACCCGTTACCGCGACCGGTCGTGAACGGCTATCGGACGTCGGAATCAACCTCGGCTTGTTGCTTGGGAGCGCCTGCTCGGTGCCGCCGTACCTCTTGCGCCAATTGGTCAAGCGCGTCTTGAGCCATTTTGCTTGAAGTCACGCGGCGAAATTCCAGCACTTTTGGGTAATGACACGCTCGCATGCGAAGGCCGCTTCCGCAGTAGCATAGCCAATGCCCTTTGGGATCTTTCGCGGCGACCATTCGCATAAAGCCAATGACAATTTCCGGGTCTTCTGATCCGCAGGCCTCGGCGTAGAACTCATACCGACCCACTGTTCCGTGTGCCCTTTCGCCAAAGGGCCACCGGCCGTGCTGCTCGTAGTAGGACTGTCCGAAAAAGAACTGCGTCACCGGCCCCCGCAAAAAAGCCGAGATATCCGCCCCCTCCGGCCAGCAGCGCCCCCTGTCTTCGGGAACAAAAAGACATGCGGCCCCATTCGTGTTGTGACGCTCAGGAACCCACGGGATCCGGCCACCGGTCTCACGAACAGTTGGGACCGACCTCGGATAGTCTCGTGGAAGCTCAACAACAATCTCGTACCGGTCAAACTCACTTCTTGTTAAGGGATCAACTAGCGGCAGGGTGCCCTGCAGTGTGACCGTCGAGCCATCGATGCCGACCCACAACGATGGAAAGCTCGAACGAAGGGCGCCCCGCACCGCCTCCAGCGCAGTCGGCGATCGCTGAAACCAAGGCTTCATTTGATGTCAAGCCAAGGCTTGGCGGCGGACGCACTGCTTGCGGCGGCGGTACGGCAAAGTATCTCGATGCGCCGAGCGGCCTGCTTCTCGGCCTCTTCAGGCACCGGCCCGAAGATTGATTCCCAACCATCGCTGTCCAAGCGCCGCAGTGAGTCCTTGGAAGCGGTCGTAAGGGCGCTCCGTACCTGCGCGTTTAGAAGGTCATCCAGATTGTTCCCATTCGGATTCGAAGGGTCTTCGATCTTCACTGTGTCCGGGTCGTCGCGCCATCTCTCCCAAAACGCGATCATTTGTTCGTCGAGTCCCGGACCGGGCTTTGCCGCGTTCAGTATTTCGATGGTTGCCAATTCAAGTCCGAAAGTCTTGACTTGAATTCCGTTTCGGACCCTCCACAATTTCGAGAGGCGAATCTCATCCCGGCGGCCGCTGTTCCGGATGTGCGCGATCTGAATATCGAGGTTCGTCTTCAGTCGCGACTTGTCACCATTCGACACATAAAGGTAGCAGTCCTCCTTTTTGTCATCAGTAAACCTTCCTGGCACGACATCCACATGAACGTAGGTCCCGCGACTCTGGCTGGAGCTGCTGAGCAGCCGTAGAGCCGAAGTCTTCGGCGTTACGATGTACTTCTTCTCTAGCGCCTTGCGAGTGTTGTTGTAGACATCTTCCAGGCTCGATCCGGCATCGTCGTCCTCGCTCTCGAAATAGCACGGAATATCGAGGTCATAGGACTCCTTGACCATCGTGCACTTCGCCTTCGAGCCTCCATATCGAATGGTTGGATTCGAATCCTTGAACTCTTCTCGAAGCAGAGCCTCCACTGACGCCCGTTCGTCTCGTAGTGCTTTTAGTTCCGCCCCCTCTTCTTTGAGCGTCTGATCCCCAAGGATCTTCTGCAAATACTCGTTACCGTTCATAGTGGTTTGTCCTCAATGCAAATTGGAATTTCCCGGACCGGCGATGGAAGTCGTAGACGGCCAAGCTTGGGTGAACCTTTGGCAGGAGTTCCATGCCGCACATAACAGCTACAGGAGCCGGCACGGCTGCGCACAGGTGAATGACGTCAACATTCGGATTGTCGAAGCGGATGGCTGCCATCGCCTCGGCGTAAACTCGCCTAAAGGCTTGAAGGTCCCGCCGCGTTCGCAAAATGGTCGGATCTGGCGTGCAACTGGACGCGACAATTTTGTAGGTTGGCAGGCTCGCAACCACAGCCCCCGGCAGGTCTTCGCTGTGAACGGTTCCACTAACCGAGATTGTCAGGACCACTTCCGCGGCGCCATGTACATCCGGTTTGACAATAGAGAAACCAACGGCTTCTTCCGAATCTGGCTCTTTCCACTGCCAGTCGTTTGTATCCCGATGGCGTTGAAAAAGATCTACCTGGGCGAGGCTTCCCAGTCGAGATCCGAGGTGCACAAGAAACGGAATCGGCGCCAGCGCGAACGCCGACCAATGGCCGACGGGGCGGGCCGCCACAGCAGGCCGCTTCGCATTGGATATTGCTTCATCGATCAAGCGCGCGCCAAGCGCCCAGTAGTCTGGATGCTCCGGTTCTGGGAGTTGTGTGAGCGCAATTTCGACGCCGTGATCGTCGGTTGGGTATCGAGGCTGGATGGCCGCACAAATATGGTCGAACGGTATCGTTGGCTTCTGGTTCCCGATGGTAGCCACCATTCGCAAGATCGTGGTTTTATGCTCTTCCTGGATTCCGGTCAGCCGTCGGATGCGCGATTCATGGTCACGCTTCCAGGGGACGAGCAGAGCCACGGGATATTGCTCGGGCGAATCGTCGATCATTTCGTGGTGCTTGAAGCACATCAGCGCCAAGTTCGCAATGGCATTCCGTTCTCCGACGGGAAGCGGATCGTCGCCCCGCGGACCGTCCAACTCGGCCGCGACGATATGCGCGATGTGCCCAAGCTTGGCGTCCCGCAGCGTCAGGCTGTCCTGAAGGATGTAGTCGTTGCACCCCGGAAAGGTACACCGTCCACCAGCCGCCGTCCAAAGCCGTAGCGCGGTCAGGGGCGGAACGCTACGCCTATTCCCCCCGCGATGCTTTCGTTCTGCAGTTGCCTGCATCCTGCACCCCTTTCGCCCCGGTTGTCACGGGTGTCCGATTAGTGATACAACTAAGCACTGATGAAACAGTACTCTCCCGGATCATACCCTGAAAGTGTCTTATTCGTCAAACGAAACGTCATTCGTAAGACAAGAGGTGCGTCATGGCGCGCCTGACTTTGGAGACTCTGGGTCTTAAAGTTGCCGAGCAAAGGGATGAGCGCGGCGTCCGCGAAGTCGCCAAGGAAATCGGCATCAGCCCCGCCACTCTTTCGCGCGTCGAGCGCGGCAATTTGCCCGATTTGGAAACGTTTGGCAAGATCTGCCGGTGGCTAGGTGTCGATCCCGGCGAAGTCCTGGGATTCAGCGAAATGGCCAAGCGCCCCGCCGCGTCGGTGCACTTCAAGAAGGATGCAGCCGTCGATATCAAGACTGCCGAGGCGCTCTCGGATCTGATCCTGCAAGCCAGCCGTTCGATGGCCCTGCTTAAGAAGGAATTCGAGGAGTCGTCGGAGCTTGTATAGAAGGGGCTTCAAGACTTGGTGTGAGACCGTGGCCGCACAGAAGCGCAAATCGCTTAAGCTCGCCGCGCATGCACCGTTGTGTCCGCGAAAGGTCGCCGCGCAACTCGGCGTGATGATCGTTACTCCGGACAGAATTTCCGGCCTGAAGCCAGAGACCCTGCCGCGGCTCCTGGTGGAGGATGCCGGTTCCTGGTCGGCCGTCACGGTCTCGGAAGACGGTTTCCACGTCATCATCGTCAATAGCCAGCATTCAACTCGGCGGCAAGCAAGCGACCTGATGCACGAGTTGGCTCACCTCATCATTGGCCATGAGCCAAGTTGGGCCAGCGAAACTGAAGGCGGCGTGATGATCCTCAGTTCTTTTGACCGCAATAAAGAGGACGAGGCAAATTGGCTGTCCGGTTCCCTCCTACTTCCGCGCGAAGCGCTCCTCCACATCCGCCGGCGGAAAATCGTCGACGACGAAGCCTGCGAGACCTATGGCTGTAGCCGAGAGATGCTGACGTACCGCCTTCGCGTGACTGGCGTTGATGCACAGATGAGCCGAGCCAGGACTTTTTCGAATCGTTAAGGAATCCCTCAAATCGGATGCCCACCCACCAAGAACACGCCAACCTGATCTGGCAAATCGCCGACCTGCTCCGCGGGCCATACCGCCCGCCGCAATACGAGCGCGTCATGTTGCCCATGACGGTTTTACGTCGCTTCGATTGCATCCTCGCGCCAAGCAAAGCGAAGGTTCTAGCAGAGTATGAGCGCCGCAAGGACAAGCTCACCGGCGAAGCCCTGGACTCGATTCTCGACAAGGCTGCCGGCCAGCAGTTCCACAATCACTCGCCGCTCACGTTCGAAAAGCTGAAGGGCGATCCGGATAACATCGAAAAGCACCTCGTCAGCTACATCAAGGGGTTCTCGGCCAACGTTCGACGCATTTTCGACTACTTCGAGTTCGAGGCCGAGATCGAAAAGATGCGAGAGGCCAACATCCTCTAC
>JBGSME010000035.1:0-9425 GCA_041740335.1 Bryobacteraceae bacterium
GGAGCCAATCGGGTACGGCCAGGACACTGGGCGTGGCCATAGGCCCGCCGCGCGAGTTGCGCTTGCCGGAGCGGCAAACCGTGAAGCTGGAAAACGGCATGCAACTGTTCTGGCTGGAGAACAACGAACTGCCCGTGGTTACCGGAACATTAATGCTGAATTTCGGTTCGGCCCAGGATCCGTTGGAAAAGACCGGGCTGACGGCGGTGGCTCTGCTTGCTCTCATCGGCTCGGGCACGAAGGCGCTCCCGGGAAAGCAGCTCGAGTCGCGGCTGGAATCGCTGGGCGCGACGCTGGCGGCTGAAACGGAACTTTCGCGGAGCCTTCTGCGCTTCCGTTGCCTGCGGGAGGACTTCGACGAGGTCTTGGGGCTGGTGGCGGAGTTGGTGACCGATCCGATTTTGAGTGAAGACGCGCTCGACGCGACGCTCGGCCAGATGCGGGCCTCAGTGACTGCCCGTAACGACGACCTGAGCGCGGTGGTGCTGCGCGAGGCGAAACGGCTGGCATACGGCCCAGCGTCTCCGATGAGCGCGCGCATCGAGTATGGAACGTTGGACAACATCGGGGCGGAGGATGTGAGGCGGCTTTATGCGACGCGGCTGAAGCCCCCGGCGGCGGCGCTTTCGATAGTCGGATCCCTCCCCGCCGATGCTGCAGCCAGGGCACGATTGGAAACTCTGTTCGCCAAGTGGAGCGGCGCGGCGCCGGAACCGTTGAGCCTGAAGGGGGTCCAGATGGAACCGGCCGTGGGTGTCCATCATATGGACGAGCGTGGCCTGCGGCGGGGGCTATTCGCGATTGCCGGCAGAGGCGGCCTGATGGCCGACAGCGACCTGCCGGCGATGCTGGTGGCTGCCGAGTTGATGGGCGGATCGAAAGGGAGCCGGCTGGCTGGTGTGGCGGCGAAGAATCGCCTATGGGCATTATTCGCGTCGGTGGAATGGGGGGCCGAGTATGATCACCCGGGATTATTCACGGTAAACGCGAGCGTGGATCCTTCGTTCGTCGCTGAGTCCATCGAGGCGGTAATTGCAGAGATTGAGCAGATGAGGAAGGAAGCTTTGCCGGAAGCGGAGGTGGAGCGCGCCAAAATGCGGTTGTCGAGCGGGTTGGCAACGCGGTTCGCGGCGCCGGATGCTCTATCGGCGCAGATGTTGGCGAGCGAGAGGTACGGCGCGCCCGCCGGCCGGGTGGCGGCGGTGTGGAACGATATCCGCAAGGTAACGCCGGCACAGGTGCGGGATGCAATGGCCAAGCGTTTGGATCCGAAGAAATTCGTGATCGTGGCGGTAGGTCCGGAGACTCTGTACGGGCGGCCGTTGAGCAGTTTGGGCCGCGAAGAGTTTCCATTTGATACGGCGATTCCGGAGGCAAAGGCGCTCACCAAGCCGGTCGACCCGGCAAGCATCGAGCGTGGCAAGACGATGCTGGCGCGTATGGCGGCCGCCCTGGGAGGCATCGACCGGCTGCGTGCGGTCCAAGAAATGGAGCTGCGGCTCAAGGCGAAAACACGAACCGGAGCCGGCCCCTGGCAGGATGTGACGGGTTGGGAGCGATGGATGGCGGAGGACAGGTATCGCCAGGAGTCGATCACCGGCGCGACAAAGACGGTCGTGTATTACGACGGAACCATCGGTTGGCGATGGTCCGACGGGAAGTTGTACACGATGACGCTTCCCCTGCTGGAGCGGGTGCGCGGGGAGATTTTCCGGTATTATCATCGGCTGGCGCTGTCCGGCGAGGATCCCAAACGGACGGTGAGCCACCTCGGCTCGAACATCGTACTGGTAGGCGATGGCGCGGGCGAAGACGTCCGGATCTATCTTGACGAGGAAACGAATCTGCCGAGCCGGATGACGTATCGGGCGCTGGCCGGCGACGGCGCGTCGATGGCGGTGGAGGAAAGCCTGAGCGGGTGGGCTGAACATGAAGGCATCCGGTGGCCCGCCAAGGTGATCATCAAGGAGAACGGAAGGCCCACGCAGCAGATCGAAGTCGAAGCCATCCGGTTTACACCGGGTCTGAAAGCCGAAGAACTGGCGGCCAAACCATGACGCGCCGGGACCTCATCTTTTTTTCCTTGTCCGGGGTGATTGCTTCCGCGCAGACGCGACAGGAAAAGGGCCGTGCGGTGATGGAGGCGATGATCGCCGCGCTGGGCGGTGACCAGTTCCTGACGATGAAAGACCGTGTGGAATCCGGTCGGGTATATTCGTTCTACCGGAACCAACTGCGCGGGCTGTCTCGCGCGACCGTATCCACCCGGTATGTGACGGCGCCTGACCCGCCGGTGCCGGGCGAACTCTACGTGCGCGAGCGGCAGTCCTTTGGGAAAAAGGAAGAATGGGCTGTGCTGTTTGACGAGCAGAAGGGCTGGCAAATCACCTTCCGCGGCGCGCGGCCACAGCCACAAGCGACCATTGACCGTTACCGCGAGACCACGCGGCGGAACCTGTTCTACACGCTGCGGCAGCGGCGGGGCGAGAAAGGGCTGGTGGTGGAGTATGTGGGCAGCGAGATCTTCGATAACCAGCCGATGGACGTGATCGAGTTTGTGGATGGCGACAACATTCCGGTAAAGGTCTACGTGCATCAGACCACCCACCTGCCGGCGCGGCAAACGTGGGTGCGGCGCGATCCGAAGACAAAAGACCGTGACGACGAAGAGACGGTATTCGGCAAATACAGAGATGTGGGCGGCGGGGTGCAATGGCCTTTCGCAATCACACGGCGTCGGAACGGGGAGAAGATTTTCGAGATTTTTTCCGAATCGGTGGCGGTGAATGTGGGGCTGACCGATGAGTTGTTCACGCTGCCGGCGGATATGAAGATCCTCGAAGAAGCGCCGTAGTTCTGCCGGCGTGCTTCAGATTTTTCCCAGCCAGCGGATGCGGAAATTGGACGAGCGTCCGACTCCCCCGTAGAACTGCTGGTAGCGTGTGGAACCGACGACCGTATTTACGGTGTCCGGATTGATCCGATTGGTGATGTTATTGAATCCCCCTCGAAACGCCCAGCGGTGACCGCGGAACTCGAACTTCCGTTCGATATGGACGTTGGCTTCGAAGAACGTGGGGAAGCGGTACGCGCTCACCTTGCCGACGATGGCGCCGTACTGGGTTTGAGAGCTGAAAGGGAAGCCGGAGCGCGAGTCCGCCAGAAAAGCGACCGCCCAATTCTTTCGGGGCAGCGGCAGATAACCCCAACTCATGAATCGATGGGGTGCGTCCCAGGGCATACGGCCGTAGTTATCGAGAACTCCGATCGGTTGGTCCACATTGATGTCGACGACGTTGTTCGAAAGAGCGCGGGAGCGTGTGTAGCTGGCCATCCACTCGTACTGGCGGCGGATGGTGTGACGCACTGAAACGGAGAACGCATCGTAGGCGTCGGTTCGTTCGTTGGTGAGATGGTAGCGGGCCCCACTGTCAGAAATGAGAAAAGGCATGTAGGCGAAGCCACGGCTGCCGCGCCGGCGCTGGAGTTCGAAGCGGAACGCGACGCTGCCTGGAAAATGATGTTCCACGCCGGCCGTGGAGTTGGTGAAGCGAGGGCGGTCAAAGGAAGGATTGAGGATCAGGAACTCGGTGAGGATCGGTCCCCGGGAAAAATTTCCATCGGCGGAGAAATACGTGGTGAGCGCGAACTGGTCGAGGGGCCGGGTGAAGGTGCGCAGGCTGGTTGCGTCATAGATCCGTGCGTAGCCGCCATAGATTTTGGTGTTCTCCCAGCCCAAGGGAGTCCATGCCAGGCCGGCGCGCGGCGAGGGGTCCCAGCGGTGGAGCAAGTTGTCCCAATCGGCGCGCGCGCCGAGTTCGAGAAGAAGGCCGGGCCGTACACGCCAGGAATCCTGGGCGAACCAGGCGGCCTCGTAGTTGCCTCGCGAGAACTGACCGCTCCCGCCATAAAGAGTGCGTACGGTGCGATGGTCGCTTTCGTCGAAGTTTTCAAATCCGGTGCGCCGGACATCCTGCCAATAGTTGACGCGATCGAGATCGATTCCGGATTTGATCTGGTGAGATCCGTGCCACTCGAAGGAGGGGACGAAGCCGTTGACGAGGAACTGGTCCCGCGAGGCCTTGCGCACGCCGTCGATGAAATAATTTCCGCGGCGGCCATTGGTGGTGAATTGAAGCAGGCCATCGCCCTGCGGAATCTCGCGGCCGAACGTGCGGTTGGCCGCGTAGCCGATCTCGAGCAGAGCGCGGCCGGGCAGGTAGATCTGATCCTTGATGTTGAAAAAGTACTGGCGGCTGCGGCGGTCAATCGTTGTCTCAATGGGATCGAGGGCACCGAGCCCGGTCTTGGCCGCCTGCCACCGATTCCACAGAAATCCGGTGTGCAGGATGTGGGATGGAGAGAGATTCACTTGGGTGGTGAATAGATTGCTCAGCCGCCAACCCGAGTAGCGATCCTCACCCTTGGGAAGATCACGGATGACCGTTTGGGTATAGATGATGTCGCTTGAGTTGGAGAACCACGCGCGGCCTTTGCGGATCGGGCCGGAAAGGTTGAGACGGGGAGTCCAGTCGCCGATGATGATGCCCTTGCGGTTTTCCACTCCGGGCACGAAGTTGGTAGCGCCGTAGCGGATCGCATCGGCCCCGGAATTGGATCGGATGGCGAGCGCGCCTGCTGATCCCTTGCCGTATTCGGCCGGCAGGTTGCCCGATGAGACTTCCACCGATTGCACGGATTCCACACTCAGCCGGCTTTCGAAGCGGTTGGTGAGCGGATCGGTCACGTTGAATCCATTCAGCAGATACAGCACCTGCTCCTCAGCGGCGCCATTGATATGAATGCCTCCGCGCGCGTCCCGCACGACGCCGGGTATGATGCGAAGCGCCGAACGGAAATCGTTGCTGTTGGGATAAGGGATGTTTACGATCTCAGCGCTGCTCACCGAGCGCCGCGCGGTTGAGGTGTCCATATCGACCGAGAGCGGTGTGCTGTCGACACGCAGCGAACTGACCACTTCGCGGACCGGTTCAAGCACGAAGGCGGCGGCGGGCATGTCCGGTTCCACACGAATCAATTCGGCGCGAATCGGGAAGTGGCCGGCGAGCTCGATGGTGAGGGCATAGTCGCCCGCCTCAAGGAGTTCGAAAACGAATTCGCCCTGCACATTGGTAAATTGTTGCAGCGGCGCGTCGGCAGCGGCGGGAGGTTGCAGCAGTAGGCGGGCGCCCTTCAGCGGCGTCTTCGTAGGCGAAGATATCGTTCCGGCGAAACGAATTTCTGCCGACAGAGCCGCGGCGGACAATGCGAGCACCGCGGCGCAGCACGTCCCTCGGATTCCGGCGGAATGCATAGCCTCTCCCGCCGACTATGATATCTTGTCCGTGCGCTTGGTGAATGGTCTTTTATATTAAGAACAGAATGATGACACGAAGGACTCTTCTTCAGGGAACCGCGGTCGCCGCGGCGGTGCCCGATCCGGAACGGCGGCTGCGCATCGGAATCGTGGGAGGAGGATTCGGGTCGACGTTTCAATGGCACCTGGATCCGAACTGCGCGGTGGAGGCGGTCTGCGACATTCGTCCGGAGCGGCTGCAGCGGTTGGGCGAAGTCTACCGCTGCGGGAACGCGTTCCGGGATTTTCGTGACATGCTGCGGCATCCGGGCTTGGAGGCGGTGGGCGTGTTTACGCCGGCGCCGTTGCACGCGTGGATGGCCGTGACGGCGATGAAGGCCGGCAAGCATGTGATCAGCGCGGTGCCGGCGGCGATGAGCGAAGAGGAACTGGTGGAGATCCTCGACACGGTGAAGCGCACCGGGATGAAGTACATGATGGCGGAGACCAGCTACTATCGTCCGGAAGTGATCACCTGCCGGGAGTGGGCGAGGGAAGGGAAGTTCGGCACCATCTTCTATTCGGAGGCCGAATATCATCACGAGGGCCTGCTGCCGCTGATGTTCGATGAGCGCGGCTTGCCAACGTGGCGCCACGGTTTTCCTCCGATGCACTATCCAACGCATTCCACCGGGATCGTGATTCCAGTGACAGGGGAGCGGCTGGCCGAGGTGACCGCCATCGGCTGGGGCGACGGGCATGAGATTTTGAAAACGAATCAGTATCGGAATCCGTTCTGGAACACGACGGCGATGTTCAAGACCAGCGGGGGACACGCGTCGCGCATCTCGGTGTTCTGGCACGTGGCGGCGGGCGGCACCGAGCGCGGGTTGTTCTACGGCGACCGCATGAGCTACGTGATGACGAGGCCGGAAGGATCGCCAAATACGGTCTTCGAGATTTCAAAGGGCGGCAAGACGGTGATCGACGCCAACGGGTACCCGGAGGGCGTTGTGAACCGCACCGCGTTTGTTCAGCCGGACTACATGGAGCGGCTGCCGCGGCCGCTGCGTGTGAAGAGCGGTCACGGAGGGTCCCATACGTTCCTGACCCATGAGTTCGTGAGTGCCGTTTTGGAAGACCGGCATCCGGCGGTGAATATCTGGGAGGCGATTGCCTATACGCTGCCGGGAATTGTCGCGCACCAGAGCGCGCTTCGCGGCGGGGAGACCATGCGTGTGGCCGATTATGGCCGGGCGGGCGCCTGACGCCGGCAGTAAAAGGTTATCGCGGGCGACACGGCCGGGAGTCGCTATCTTTTCCGTTGCAACTCACGTCGACGCGGCCGGGGAAGTGTCGTGCTGGATGATGTCGCGGAAGTGTCCCCAGAGGTTCGGATTGCGCAGCAGGTCGGCGTCGAGGAGGTCCGCTTTTGCCACGCCGGGCTTCGAGCACGGTGTTGCTCCAAAGCGCAACGAATGTCATCCTTACCACAGCGGCGACCCTTCTTGGCTTTCCGAACCCCTATTGGCCTACTTTGACGCCACCCGCCAAGGCGACACCTCGGGCCACTTCTTCAGTTCCTCCACCGCCCAAGCCGTCGTCTTGTCCGTGTGGCAGGAGTTGCACGAATTCGGCATCTTGAACTTGGCGGTCATGGACGGCGGGATGAATTTGAAAGTGTGGCTGCGGACGTTCACGTTGCCCACGGTTTTCGCGATCCTCGGCATATGACAGCCCACGCACTCACTGCCAGCCGACCCGGCCTTGTGATGGGTATGTTGCTCGATGGTCGCCGAGTGCGGACCGTTGTTTGAATTCGGCCCATGGCATGTCAGACACAATGTGCTTGCCGGCTTCAGTAGATCCGCGTCGTTTGCCGTCCCGTGAACATCATGACAGCCGGAGCAGGTGACGCCGTGCGTATACATGGCGCTCTGCACGAAATCGTTGCCCTGCATCCGGTTCTTGTGTCCCGTGCCGTCCGGGTAGTGGGTGAAGGTCTCTTCGCCGAGTTTGTGTTCTTCGAGTTCCCAGAAGTCAGCGAGGTTCTTGGTGACGTCGAAACCAACCGGCCAATCGTAGTAGCGGCCATTTACGGGATTAACCAACGGCTTCCCTTGCGAATGGCACTGAACGCAGACATCGTTTGCCCGTACGGAACTGAGCCGCGCAGGATTGACAATATTCCCCCGGGAAGGCATCCGGACGTGGGCCGATCCAGGACCGTGGCACCGCTCGCAGCCGACGTTCCATTCCGTTACTGTTTTGTTCTCGACGTTGTAGTTGACAGAATGGCATCCATCGCAAAGAGGTCCAGTGGGACGCTGCATGTTCCCCGCCGGATAATGGGCCGTCCACCAATCGCTGCCTGGCTGGGGGTTGTAAGCTCGCCAGACGCGATTGGCGACGTCCCATTGCGCGGGCAGCACGAAATAGTCGTCGCCGGATTTCGTAAAATACCGCTGCTTCCACTTGCTGCCATACGTGTACGCAACATCCTCTTTCTTGAATGTCAGTAACGGATCGGCTTTCGAGAAATCGGGAATGATCGCTTCCGGGTGCAGCTTCGTATCCACGATGACGTTGGCCATTCGCGTCTTTGACCACCGCTCGAAGGTGCTGGGATGACAGCTCTTGCACGCGGTGGATCCGGCATAGCCACCGCCGGTCTGTGCCAACAGCGCCGCGGAGACGCACGGAACGGCCGCAAGTGCAAGTCGCCACATCATGCAGACCAGTGTAGCCAATGGAACGAATGCTCTAATAAGGTTGATGCCAAGGGCGCCTGCTTCGCTTGTTGCTTTGACAATTCTTTTTGTTACGATCGCTTCCGGCCAACCGGCGTCGAAGCCTCTCTCGCTGGAAGACTGCATCCGGTTGGCCGGCTCGGTTTCGAACGCCGTCGCGCTGGCGCGGCAAGAGGCTCGCATCGCCGCGTTCGGAGTTGCCGCCGCACGATCCGGCTTTCTGCCTCACTCCGGCGTTACTACGGGCGTGATCTACAATTCTCCCCGTCCCGGCAGCCAGGCGTTCATATCGTTCAATGGAACGCGTGAGTACATCGCGCAAGCGGGCGTGGCGCTGGAACTCGATACTTCGGGCCGGCTGCGCGCCGCCTATGCGAGGGCAAAGGTGGATCGCGACACCGCTGAAGCGGGCATCCGCATTTCCGAGCGCGATCTGCGGCGAGCCGTCACCAGCGCATTCTATCGGGTTCTCGTCGCCCGGAAACTGGCCGAGGCCGCATTGGCCAGCCTCACCGAGGCGAGGAGTTTCGAGGAAAGGGTCAAGCTGTTGTTCGGCGGCGGCGAGGCGGCGCATGCGGACGTGATCAAAGCCTCGGCACAGGTGGCGGCACTCGATCAACTGCAGCGGGCCGCCAATTTGGACGCGCTCCTTGCCAACCAGGAACTCGCCTCGTTCTGGACGCCGGACGTGGACGCGGCGCTTGACCTCGAAGATTCACTCAGCCAACTCGCCGCCGGCGTGCCGGCCAACGAAGGGGCCGGCGGCTTCCTTGGGCGCCCCGAGTTCCGTATCTTCGAGCTCCAGAAACTGGGCTTCACGTTGGACGCAAAGCGGGAGCGTGC
The DNA here is from genome assembly GCA_041740335.1 of Bryobacteraceae bacterium. GTDB lineage: Bacteria > Acidobacteriota > Terriglobia > Bryobacterales > Bryobacteraceae > DSOI01. The sequence goes on from JBGSME010000035.1 coordinate 8,890, forward strand.
GGCGTTGCTGCCGCAGGTTTCGCTTGGCTTTCAGTACGGTATCGATGCCAACCGATTCTCGTGGAAAGATCGCGGAACGGCCGTGATCGCCAGCTTGAACGTTCCCGTCTTCGATTGGTTTCGGGCGCGGAGCCTGTCGCGCCAGTTCACAACCAGGGCGCAGCAAATCGACAACGCGCGTCAGTTGACCGAACGTGTATTCTCACGCGAATATGCGTCGGCACAGGCTCGAAGCGCGTCGGTGCGCGAACAGGTGCTGGTTGCCGAGTCCCAAGTAAAGCTCTTCGAGGAAAACCTGAAACTAGCCCGGGTGCGCTATGAGGGCGGGGAAGGGCCCGCGCTGGATGTCGTACTCGGGCAGACCCAACTGCAACAGGCGCGCACCAACTACTTCGACACGCTGTTGCTCTATGCCAATGCTCGCGCGGATCTGGAGGTCGCGGCCGGCCGATGAAACTATCACTCTTTTTGATTTCCCTCGCCGGGCTCGCCGGATGCGGAGGCGGCCGCCCGGACGAGGAAGTGGTAACCAGGCA
>JBGSME010000036.1:0-2975 GCA_041740335.1 Bryobacteraceae bacterium
GCCGGCGACCACGCACACGAAGCGGACGCCGCGTTCGATCAGCCGGCGCGCGAGGAGACACCGGCGCCCATAGTCGTCGGTGGCCAGGTCGCCGACACCGTAGAGGGCGAGGGCTTCGGCGGGCTCGTTGGAAAGGTCGAAGATTTCGGGAGCTTCGGTCTGCATCTTGAACGCGGTATCGTAGGCCGACATGCGCGCCGCGAATTCGGTATCTTCGCCGTTGTTCACTTCGTTCACGGCGCGGAGTAAGTCCATCGTCTTGCGCCGGCGTTCGAGAGTTACTCCGTCGGGCAGGTCGAGATTCAGAACCGGGCGCTTACCCGGGCGAAACAATGCGGGCTGATAGGCGGCCGGGAGAAAGCCGTTGGTGTACATCGGCTGCCCGGCTTCGGGGGCTCCGTTCGGATCGGGCATCACGACGTAGGCGGGCAGGTTCTGCGCCTCGGTGCCGAGGCCGTAGGCGAGCCAGCTTCCCATTGCGGGAAAGCCGGGGATTACGCGGCCGGTCATCATCTGATACTGCGCGACCGAGTGAACCACCATGTCGCCGTGCATGGAACGGAGCACGCAGATGTCGTCGACGATCTCAGACTGATGCGGCAGCAGGTCCGACACTTCGATGCCGGACTGGCCGTATTTCTTGAAAGTACGCTGCGTGCCGAGCAAGCGCGAAGCGGAATTGACGTTCTGATATTGGACATCGCCAAACTCGGCGGGTCGCTTCTGGCCGTTCAGTTCATTGAGCAGCGGTTTGGGATCGAAGGTTTCCAGATGCGACGGACCGCCGGCCTGAAACAGGAAGATCATCGCCTTGGCCTTGGCGCCGAAGTGCGGGGCTTTGGGCGCGAGCGGGTTGTAGCGGGCGGTAGCGGCGAGGGCGTGCTCTTGCGCCATGATGGATGCGAAGGCAAGTGAACCTACGCCGCAGAAGCAGTCAGTAAGAAAATCGCGGCGGTTTCGATTGAAGCGAACGTGCTCGGACATAACTTAGGACCCTCAGTTAGTTGACGTAAAGAAACGGATTCATATTGAAGAGCGTGAGCGCGAACTCCTTCACGATCACGAGATCTTCGGGGCCATCGGCGAGATAGCTTTGCGCGATTTTCCGCTCGCTGGCGGTTGGGGCGCGGCCTGCCGTAAGCTGCCATGCCAGATCAATCCGGTCAGCGGTGGTTGCGCGTTCGGCGAGCAGCCGCCGGGCGAACGTATCGGCGAGATCGTTCGACAGCTTGCCGTTCAGCAATTCCAGCGCCTGCGGAGCGTGCGTCGATTGCTGGCGGCGGTCGCAGGAAAGCAGAGTATCGGGCGCGTCGAATACCTGCTGGAAGGGGAGGATGAGGTTGCGCTTGTAGATGAGGTATATCGACCGCCGGTCGTACTCGGCGGCGTCTCGCGTGGGCTGCCAGTACTGTGGGCGCTTCAGATCCTTGATCAGGTCCTGATCGATCTTAAGCATCACGCTGCGTCCGCCGGACTTGGGGTTGAGCCGGCCGGAGACGGCGAGCATCGCGTCGCGGATTTCCTCGGCTTCGAGACGGCGGCGATTGAACTTCCAGAGCAGCTTGTTTTCCGGATCCTTTTCCGCCGCGGCCGCTTCGGCCGGCGAATCGCTCGACTGGCGATAGGCGCTCGAAAGCAGAATCATGCGGTGGATGGGCTTCCACTTCCAGCCGCCGTCGACGAAGCGGTTGGCCAGCCAGTCAAGCAGTTCGGGATGGCTGGGCTTCACGCCCATGCGGCCATAGTCGTTCGGCGTGGCCACGATGCCGCGACCGAAATGATATTGCCAAAGGCGGTTCACCATCACCCGGGCGGTAAGCGGATTTTCGGGACTGGCGATCCATTTGGCGAGGCGCAGCCGCGGGGTGGCTGTGTCGATGGGGGACTCCGGCACATCGTCGGGCATCAGCACGCCGAGCGACCGCATGCCGACGGCGTCGCCCTTGTTGCGATAGTCGCCGCGGGCGAGGATGTGGATGGGCGTCATCTCCTTGGTTTCGTTTTTCACGGCGTACATGGAGGTGAGCGGCAGGGGCATCTTCTCGTCGATCGCTTCGAGCTGAAGGATGATCTTGCCCTTTTCCTCTTCGGAGGCGCCGCGCATTTTCCGGCGGAGCGTTTTGATTTCGGCCTCCAGTGGATCGACGGTGGCCTTCCACTCGGCTTGCTCCTCGGGTGTGGCGACGACGACATCGTGCGATTGCGTCTGCGCGAAGAACGCCTGCATGCGGTAGTAGTCGGAGTGGCGGATGGGGTCGAACTTATGGTCGTGACAGCGGGCGCAGCCGAGCGTGACGCCGAGGAAGGCCGCGCCGACGATGTTGGTCATCTCCGTCAGCACTTCGGTGCGCGAACTGGCCACTTCCTGATTGCCGGCGTTCTTGCGGAGCGGGCCGAGACGGTTGAAGCCGCTGGCGACGATGTTCGTCTCGTTGCTCGCGTCCAGTTCATCGCCGGCGAGATGCTCGATTAGAAACTGGTTGTAAGGTTTGTCGTTGTTGATGCTCGCGATGACATAGTCGCGGAAGCGGTAAGCGTCGGGGCGATGCGTATCGTATTCATAGCCATCCGATTCGGCGAAGCGCACTACGTCGAGCCAGTGGCGTGCATACTGCTCGCCGTAGCGCGGCGAGGCGAGCAGACTATCGACGAGCTTCTCGTAGGCGCGCGGGGACTTATCCTTGACGAAGGCGGCGACTTCCGCTGGAGTGGGCGGGAGGCCGTGCAGATCGTAAGTAAGGCGGCGGATCAGCGTGGCGCGATCTGCCTCCGGGGCCGGCGTCAGTTCAGCCTTGCGAAGCGAGGCGAGTATAAAAGCGTCGATGGGCGTGCGAATCCAACGTCGAGCAGCGGCATCGGTGAGTTGGGGTGGCGGCTCATCCTTGCGCGGCTGGAATGACCAGTGCCGCCGCTCGACCGGCTTGTAAGTGCCGAGGGGTGCGTTGTTGGTGCTGGCCGCGAAGGCGGCGAAGGCG
>JBGSME010000037.1:0-4598 GCA_041740335.1 Bryobacteraceae bacterium
TGTATCTTCTCTATGGTATCGTAGTGAATATTCTGTTTGTGATGGTTGTGTTGTTAGACCGGCCGTGAGCGCTCCCGTATCGCTCATGGTGACGACACGCCACCCGCGCGACGCCGGGCTGGATTGCACCAGGAGCGGTGAACCAGGTGGAGGCGCTTTCTCCGGTAGGGTCCTTTCCGGCGGGTACCAATAGATAGGCTTGCCCGCGCCATCGGTGACGCCAAATCCCAGTAGACCGTCGATCTTGCGTGCCTGGATGGCGGCCGCGTAGCGCGCCCAGGCTCCGTCAGGCAGGGCGCCGTCACGCACCAGCGCTCCGATCGCATGATGCAGCTTGGAGATGCGCGAGGCACGCGCGGCCACTTCGTGCGCCGCTTGAGCGAAGCTATGATCCGATCGCAGTGTTTCTTGCTGCCTTGCTGCTTCGATCGATTGTCGCCAAAGAAACGCCGTCACCGCCAACGACACCAGCAGGACAGCCAGTGCCGCTAAATAAGGCTGTTTGCCCTGAAACGGCAACGTGGCGGCTCCAGGACCGGACCCTGTGGGGATCATCACTTAGAAAGAAACTTGATTATAGTATACAGAATCGCCCTGAAATCGCGCACTCACAGCGAATTCGCTCTGGCGTTATTGGGTTCGCCGATTCCTGCGACTTCCACCGCACACCACCCCGGTGCGGGCAGGCGCTCTCAGAACGACGATTTAAGAAGGATTCCGCGTAGTTTTTCCCGATAGCTTCGCGACAACGTCAGCTTCGAGCCGCCATGCAGGATCACCTGATAGTCTCCGCGAAACCAAGGCTGCATTTCCTTGATCTGATCCAGATTTACGATCGTCGACCGGTGAATCCGGAGAAAACGGTGCGGGTCCAAACGGCGCTCGAACGAGTTCATCGTTTCGCGGACGATGTGGGTTTCCGGTCCGCAATGCAGGCAGACATAGTTATCGGCGGCCTCCACCCAATCGATCGATTCGATTTTCACTAGCGTCACGTGTCCGCCCGATCGAATCGCGATCCGGCTCGCATTGGGCCGCTGCGTGTCGAGATTCTCAATCAGTTCAAGTAGCCGGACGTTGGTTTCTCCGGACCGTAGAAGCGTGACCTGCTTCTTGGCGCGCTTCAGCACTTCGTGGAAACGCTTACGGTCAAACGGCTTCAGTAAATAGTCAAAGGCATGCACCTCAAACGCCTTCAGCGCGTAGGCGTCGTATGCCGTGACGAACACCACCACCGGAAACCGCTCGCGGTCCAACGCGTCAAGCACTCCGAATCCGTCGAGACCCGGCATCTGAATATCCAAAAACAGCAGATGCGGCATGTCGCGGCGCATCGCCTCCACCGCTTCGGTGCCGCTCTCGCACTCGCCCGCCACTTCGATATCGGGATCGAGCGCCAGCAGCCGCCGGATGCGATTGCGGGCCAACCGTTCGTCGTCGGCGATCAGTGCGTTAATGGGCGGCATAGGCGGCTTTCAGCGATGGATCCTCCGCGATCGGCGCCGGGCGATACGGGATTTCAATGCGAGCTTCGACGCCGGCCGCCGTGGTTTCGAGCGAAAACTGCGATGCTGCTCCATGAAGCCGCTCGAGCCTTCCGCGCACGGAACTGAGGCCAACTCCTTCTCGGAGGGGTTTCCCGATATCCAGGCCCTGCCCACTGTCGATCACACCAAGCACCAGACGAGCACCCCTTGGACCTCCGGAGATGCGCGCGCGTACCGTCACACTACCGCCGCCGATACGGCCAGCCAAACCGTGGCGGATCGCATTTTCAACCAACGGTTGCAGAATCATCCCCGGCACCATTGCGTCCTCCGCTTCCGGTGCGATGTCGAAAACGGTCCGCAATCGATCGTCAAACCGCGTACGCTCGATATCGAGAAATGTTTCGAGAAATGCCAGTTCCTCCCGCAGCGGCACTTCCTGGGATGTGGCGCTGTCCAGCGATCTCCGCAGTAACTCACTCAGGCCGGCGATCATGCTCTCCGCCGCCACCGGATCGCAATGCACCAGTTCGGAAATTCCGTGCAGCGTATTGAACAGAAAGTGAGGATCTAGCTGTGCGCGCAGGGCCTGCAATTGCGCCTGCACGAGTTGCGTCTGCAACCGCGCCGATTCCACTTTCGACTCCTGGTAGCGCCCGTAAAAGTCGGCTGCGAGAATCGCCAGCAGGATTCCCCAATAAAGGACGAACCCGAGATCAAAGGCCTGCACCACCGACTGCAGCAAACGGTCGATCGAGACACCCTTGCTGATCCAGGCCGGGGTGACCATGCCGTTCGAGAGATCCCACTGGAGCTTCATCACGGTGGCGAATACCGCGGCTGCTCCCAGGTGCAGTGTCACTCTTCCAAAAGCACGCTGTCTGACGATCGGGTAGCGATACGCCAGCCACAGTATCAATGGGGTAAGTAGCGCGCCAAGCCACGCGTAGGTGAACTCGGAACGAAGCGCGTGGGCCCATGTCCACGGCTTATCGGACCACGAGGTTCGATAGACTACCTGGGCGGCTGAGTAGATGGCCTCAAGTGACCAGAATGCCAGAATGAATCCAGCGCTACGGGAGCGTTCGACAGTGACTGAGTTCCCCGGCATATGGTTCTGCGGCCTGATAACCAATATTAGACGGATCAGGCGTCAAAACCGTTTGGAAAAGTTGCTCCCACCGGTCCCAGTTGTTGCGCGGTTCACCACGCGAAATGCGGCTTTCGCCACAAAGGCTCCTGCGGTGGCTCTCGCCGTTAACCGTTAACCACCCGGCGCCGGGTGATTCCGACCTCGAGTTGCGAATTCTTGCGGCTGCGCCGAGTCTGGTACATGCGTTCCCGGGCCGCGGTCACGCTGTCGGCAAACGACTCGCCGCCGACCTCGAGCCCACCCCAGCTAAACATAATCGAAAGGCTGCCGAGCGAGCGAAGCTGGAAGTCCCAGAGTTTCTCCGAAACCTGGAACAGGCGCCGCTGCGCAGCCGAACCGATCTCACCCGGATAGAGAAGAATGAATTCGTCTTCCGTGAAACGCGCGGCAAAATCCTGCGGCCCAAGCATCGATACGATCATCCGGTTCAGAGCCGCCAGCGAATCGGAGGCAGAGGACGCCGCCAGCTTGTCCTTCAGACTTTCGTAGTCGTTAATTCCAACCGCGACGGCAACTCCCCGAAACTCGGATTGCGATTCGATCAAACGCGCCAGCGTCTCCGCGGCGTGCAGTCCGGCGGGCACTGCTACGCCCGTCTGTTCGACGACACGCTCCTGATGCTCAGGCACCGATCTCTTCGGGGCCGGAGCGGCCGCTTCCGCCAAAGGATCCTGCTCATCCGCCGCCCGAGCGGTTTCCGAAGACGCAGCGGCGGCAGTGGACGGTAGTTCCACATTGACGCCGGTCGAGGCGAACAAGGCCGCCACATCCATTTCGTCTCGCCGCACAGGCGGAAGTTCAAATGCCGCCGAACCGGACTCATCCTGGGACCACGACCATTCGGCGTTCGCCTCGGGCTGCGAAGCGGATGCCGCAGCATCGGCAGCACGATTCAATTCCTCGTCAAGATCGAATCGAAAACTGTCGCTTCCCGATTCGGGCTCCGCTGCGGACTCAGTCACAGCTTCAACTGGCCTGGAGGCCGGCCCTCTTTCGACATAGCCGGACAGAATCTCGGAGGCGATGTCCTGGAACGATCCCTCGTCCTGGCCGGCCGCCGTCGCAGTCAGGCCCGCGGTCGTTTCGATTGACTCCTGCTCGGAAACCGCCGCATCCGCTGCCGGCGAGTCGAAGACAGAGCCTCTGTCCTCACGTTCCGGCCTACGCCACTCATCGTTGGCGGGGTTCCAGAAATCCGTTTCCACCGCTCCCCTTGCGATCACCTCACTGGTGACAGGCGGAGCCGCTCGTTCCTGCTCCGTGGTTGGAGGTTCCGATTCTCGCTCAATCTCGAGTTCCAATTCCAACTCGGATTCGATTTCTGACGTTTGCTCACCCGTGCCCTCCACGGTATCCTGAGAAACCGCCGAACTTTCGGTAGTCACCGGAACGAACCGCCACAAATCGGCACGCACCTCGTCGGAGATCTTCTCCTCGGCAACCTCATCGTTGCTCAGCCACAGGCTCGGTTCCGTCGTGGCAGCCACCTCGGCGGCCGCGCCAGACACATCCGCGTCAGGTTTTGTTGACTGCGCCGCCGGCGCCTCGAACTCCGCCTCGGTCGACTCCGCCGCCGGCTCTTCCGTTTCATGGAGTTCCGCCGCCGCAGCAGCCTCGTCGAACTCCGCGTTAGGGGCCTCTGCAACCTCAAAAGATACTACCGGCTCCTCAACAGAAGCAGACCCTTCCGGATCTTCCTCTCCTTCAATACTGAACTCCCATTCGCTTTCGTCGCCAAATTGCGGTTGCTCCGCTGTCTCGACAATCGTAGAATCGAGCGTTGGCGCCTCGGGCGCAACTGGTTCGGATTCGCCAAAGGGCTCCGGTACCGGCGCATAATCCCGAATCGAGGTGATTTCAGCCAAACGGCCGGCGAGACCGCCGGAAGCCGCCACAAAGGGCACTGCCGCCAAAGGCGTAGCCGGCTTTCCCTGCTCCGCGATGTCGGGCGCCTGCTG
>JBGSME010000038.1:0-1928 GCA_041740335.1 Bryobacteraceae bacterium
GGATGAGGGACTGGCGCCGGTGATGATGTTCACGCAGGTGAACCTGGAGGCCGAGGACGCGGCGGAGGCTCATGCGCGGCGGATCGAGCAGGCCGCGGCGGCCGGGATCGGACTCGTGCTGACGTTCGGGAAGACGGAGCGGGGACTTTACGACAATGCGATTCGGACGTTGAAGCACGCGGGTCCGCTGGCGCGGAAGGCGGGGGTGCTGATCGTGGTGAAGCAGCATGGGGGCAACACGGCGACGGGGGCTGATATCGCGAAGATTCTGCGCGATGTTTCCGACGATGGGGTGAAGATGTGCTACGACGCGGGGAATGTTCTTGACTATGAGAACAACGATCCATTGCCGGACATTCGGGCCTGTTGGCAGGATGTGCGTGCGTTTGCGATCAAGGATCACCGGAATCATCCAAAGGATGAGGATTGCGGGCCGGGCTTCGGGGAGATCGACCACTATCGGCTTTTCGAGCCGGTGATGCGGACGGGGTTGACGATGCCGCTGGCGTTTGAGAATATCTTTGAGCCGCTGGTGGCGCGGCCGGGGTCGGCGGAGGGGGTGGATGCGTTGGCGCGGCGGGCCCGGGAGTATATGGAGACGGTGCTTGGGGGGCTTCGGGCGGCGGCGGGATAGTTGTCTGGGATCTACTTTTTGAGCAGGACCGAGTCCAATGCGGGGATGGTGACGGTGACGGCGGGCGCGCCGTCATTGAGAGGGGCGAGTGAGGAGATGCGTATGGCGTCGGCGGTGAGGATTCCTTCGCCTCGATTGTAGACGCGAAGCTGGTACTGCCGGGCGCCGGCGAGGGGCACTTCAAACAACGGCTCCCAGCGATCGCCGCCGGCGCTTTGGTCGACGGTTTTTGAGGCGACGATGACGCCGTGGTCGAGAAGGTCAAATACGGCGGCGCCGGTCCAGTGATCGCGGAACGGCGCGGCGGGCCACCAGACGGAAAACCGGTAGGTGCCCTTCTGGCCGGCCACTTCCCATTCGGCGGTGGCGGACGGATCGGCGCTTTGGCGAAGCCCGTTGCCCCATTGGTGATAGAAGGGACCAAGCGCTTCCCACTCCCCCGAATCGAGGCGCAACGACATCCACTCGCCGGCCCCGAACCGTGCGGCGGTGTCGTCAAGGATGGTATCCACGCGTGGCGCCTGTGCGCCGGTGAAGCGGCGGTAAGGGCCATCGAGGGTGACCGTCCGCGGAGCGGGTGAAGCATTCACCAGCACGAGACCCTGCGCGAATCGCCGGCTTAGGACGTCGGGCGCACGTTCGCTGAGCTTGACGCCATCCACCCATACCTGCCCAGGGCGTTCGCCGAGTAGAAACTGCAACTGTGCGTCGGCGACTGTTTCGGGTGCGAGGAATGTGAAGCGGTAGCGATGCCAGTCGGTGGAGATCTCGATGGCGGGCTCCCAGAGCCCGTAGTTCCGGTAGTCGGGCTCCGATTTCTGAGCGGCCAGACCGATGGTACGAGGCGTGGTGGCTTTCGCCCAGAACACCAGATCGTAGCTCTGGCCGCTTTGAAGGGCGAGATCGGTTTGATAGAGATTGATGTGCCAGGGGACCGCTTGCGCGGCGTTGAGGATGGTGGTGCGTGCGGACCAGCGGCCAACGGCTGCATCGGCGTCCCGTTCGACGAAACCCAGGGCGCCGGCTGTGCCATCGGTATAGAGCGCCCAATTGCCGGCGAGCGGATTCTCGAAGTCCGGATTGGCGATGCGGTTCGGGGGGGTGACGCCGGGCACGGCTACGAGTTCCGGGGCACCCAGAGGCGGGCCAGATTCGAACGAGTATTCGTCGTAGGACCAACGGGCCGCGCGCCCGGCCTGGCCCAGGTCAAATCGAAACGCGCAGCCGCGGAGCAGCGCCAGCCCGAGGCCGAAGCGCATAGAGCGGTAGGAGGCACGGGCGAAATCCACGGTTT
>JBGSME010000039.1:0-2948 GCA_041740335.1 Bryobacteraceae bacterium
AGGGCCGAGCGGGTCACCTTCACCAGGGACAGGTCTACCTTGCCGATGTCGAAGATGATGGCGGCCCCATCGGCACGGCTGGGTGAGCAACCGGTGGTGGCAAATGTGGCGGTTTCGGACTGGCGCCGCGGCCGGCTGTCAGTGTCGCGTGGCCGGGACCGGAGGAATCGGCAATGCACCGCACAGTTCCGCGCTCGCCAGCGACGTTGTGAGCAGCACCACTAAAAGGAAAAGAATTTTCCGTGCCGGCATGAAGTTTCGTGAGTTGAGAAGTCGTGGGCGGCGACCAGCATGTCGATGCCGTTGGAATGCCGCCCGTCAATTAAAGTAGTTGTGAGGAGTTCAGGCCCGACGCCTGGCGAAGATTCCCAGGGCCCCGAAACCGCCCAACAGCATTGCCCAACTGCTTGGCTCCGGCACACCAGACATCGGCCCCGCTGCCGTGGCGTCGAGCGTCAGCGTGGCCTCGCTTAAGTTGAAGTCTTCGATCGCCGCAATCTGGATCTGACTGGCTAGTTGAGGCGTCGAAAGCCGCAGTGTCAACAGGTTGCCTGCCAGTGCGCTTTGTACCGGCACGAGGGTCGAGAGCATGAACGACTGGGTAGAACCCGCGGGCGTCCCATGCGGCATTGAGCTGCTGACGACTTGGGTCCCCATTGTTGTAAAATCAGCGACATTGACCACGCCGTCGCCCAGGTAGGCCTCGACGATGAAGGGCACGGTGGGATTCGTCACGCCATTCACACCTTGTCCTGTCAAAGTGAACGAGAAGACGGCGGAATTGATCGTGTCGGTGTCGGAGATGCTGGACAGATCGAATTCGTAAATGCCAACCGACCTGAAGCCCCCCGCGAATTGGGTTTGCGTGATCGTCTGGCCATTTGTAATGGCCACAGGTGAGCCACCTCCATCCGAAACCGCGCCGTCGGCGTTGGTGTTCAGCGTTATGATCGCGCCCCCCCCCGCCTGTGCGAACACCACAAGGCAGGCGACCCCCCACATAACACCGCTCATTAGCTTATGCACTGTTTTCCCTCCATGGATACTGTTGATTTGAGTGAAGGCTAACTTGCCCTCATCCGAACGTGGCGAGGAAACGGGCGCTATGCCCTCATGAAGAATGGCAGGGAATGTACTTGGGACCGGCAGACTAAGCAGGTGGATCTCACCATCCCCGCCGAAGTCGCCCGCGTGTTCGGCGAAACCATCCGGGCTTTCGGCGGCGTCGATATCGCGGTAAACACCACCGGCATGGTGATCAAAAAGCCGATTCTGGAATGCACGGAAGAAGACTACGACAAGATCTTCGCCGTCAATTCCAAGGCGGCCTTCTTCTTCATTCAAGAAGCAGGAAAGAATCTGAACGAACGGGGCCGGATCATCACCGTGGTCAGTTCCCTGCTGGCCGCCTACACGGACTCCTGCGCCATCTACCCAGGATCTAAGTCCCCCATCGAGCACTACACCCGGGCAGCCTCCAAGGAGTTCGGCGCTCGCGGCATTTCTGTCAACGCCGTCGGCCCCGGCCCCATGGACACTCCGTTCTTCTACGGCCAGGAGTCGAACGAGTCGAGCGCCTACCATTCGAGCGCCGCCGCGTTGAGTAAGTATTCGAAGAAGGGCCTTACCGACATCGAGGATATCGCGCCGATCATCACATTCCTGGCCACCGACGGCTGGTGGATCACAGGTCAGACAATCTTCGCCAACGGCGGATACACCACGAGGTAGCCGAAATAGCATTCGACATCGAACGGGGCTTGAGGACGCATGAGGACACTAATCGTCGTGGCGATCGGACTCGCCGTCACCTTTGCTTTCGCCTACGCCGCCCAAGCTCTGCACCGGGCTCCAGCCGTCGGCGCCATTTTGTTTATCCCCTGCTGGTTCGTTTTCTGCGGCTTGGACCTAATAGTTGGAGTGCGGTCTGGTTACTCGCTGATAGAGGAGTTGGGGATCCATCTGGTGGTGTTTATCCTTCCTGCCTCCGGCGGGTGGCTGGCCGCACGGCTGCTTGCCTGGAACGCGCTCTCAGGGGAACGAAATCGTGCGGCCTTCGTATAACCAGATCGCGGGAACCAGCGTCGAACGCCTGGCCGCTCTCACTGACGGTGCGTTTTCCATCGCCATGACGCTGTTGGTGCTGGACCTGCGAGCTCCCGCGGCTGACGTGATCAAGAGCGAAGGTGACCTATGGCGTGGACTGGCGGCGCTGCTGCCAAGGCTCCTCGTCTACGTCATGAGTTTCCTGACATTGGGGATGTTCTGGATCGGCCAGCAGACTCAACTCAACCATCTGGCTCGGTCGAGCCGAGGCCTCTCCTGGATTCACATCGCGTTCCTCTTTGCCGTGTCACTGACCCCATTCTCAACCCAGTTGCTCGCCCAGTTCCTCTCCTACCGGGTTGCGTTGCTCGTCTACTGGTTGAACATCTTTCTACTCGGCTTGACCCTTTTCCTGAGTTGGAAATGCGCCGTAGCCTCGCGCCTGATCAAGCCCGGCATATCCCAGCAAGTGCATGTGGCGATAGAAAGGCGGATCGTGCGTGCACAGACGCTCTATGCGGTGGGCGCGGCGCTGTGTCTGGTGAGTACGAGTGTGAGTATCGCCGTCATCGTGCTGCTCCAATTGAACTACGCGGTTGCCCCTCGATGGCCGTCGGCGCGGTCGAATGAGGATGGGTCTTGATCGAGCCGGAGGCACGGCCGACGGTATGGTTTCGGACGGATCTGGCTCAGTGGTGGTCACCACAAGTAGCCAGACGATTGCGCAAACCGCATTCTCGGGCGCCAACAACTCGTTGCATATACGAATTCGATCTGTCGAGCATTTCCGACACCGACACGATCGCTTCCGCCGTCTTCACGGCCGTGGGGACCCAAGTCTTCAACAACTCGATTACAGCCGGGGCGCGCGCGGGCTCGACCCCTTCGTTCGCGCTCTCGTC
>JBGSME010000040.1:0-4115 GCA_041740335.1 Bryobacteraceae bacterium
CCTTGCGGGCCCGGGAGAAGAGCGCATTGGCGAGCGTGTTGGTGGAGGCCAAACGAATGGGCGCCGGGACGCTGTAGCGGAACGCGGTGGCAACGTTCCAGCCGCCAACAACGAGATTGAGGGCGCGATTGGCGTCGCCGAGGAACTTCTGGCCTTTGCCGAACGGCAGTTCCCAAGTGAACAGCCAATTCAACACGTGAGGCTGATCGAAGGGAAGGTAGGACTTCTCCGGCGTCAGGTTGTAGTTGTCCTGCGCGCCGACGTTGAAATTCTGGCTGAAGATCTGGCGGTAGTGAAGCGCGCTGAGGGACTTGCTCCAGGTGTAGGAGACCTGAGTCTGGAGGTTGCCGAAGCGGCGCTCGACGCGCGTCTGGAGCGAGTCATACCAGGTCTTGCCGTCGCCGGTATTCCGATCCTGAATGTTGAGGTATTGAGGATACGGGCGGAGGGCCTGTGCAAGTGACCGATTGGCCGGGAACGAATCGAACGGCTTGGAGAAACCGGCGGCCTGCACCGCGGCACTGCCGATGGGCTGTAGCAGGAGACCGCCGAGGCCGAGTTGACCGGGCGAGACCTGATTGAAGTCCAGGGTGGAGTTCAAGCCGCGGCCGCGATTGCCGACGTAGGCGATGTCGAACAGGATGTTCTTGAATTCGTGCTGGATGTTCACGCTCCAGTTGTAGACGCGCGGGGCCTTGCCGAAGTCCGGGCCGATGTAGTCGACATCGAGGAAATTGCCAATCGTGGGGTCGATGAAGGGGGGCTGTCCGCCGGAGGGGCTAGGTACGCCGCCGTCCCAAAGGAACGCGGGGTTGCGTCCATCGGACTGGGCGATGCCGGGTTTGCCGCCGAAGCCGAGCGTGCAGCCGCAACCGCCGTTGCCGAGCGTCTGATAATAGATGCCCCAGCCTCCACGAAGAACGGTCTTGCTGCCGAGGGCATAGGCGAAGCCGAGCCGCGGGCCAACGTTGCTGTAATCGGTGTCGTAAGGACGTTTGGTGCCGGTGCGCCCGGAGCCGGGGCCCATGAAGGCGATTGCGCCGGCGCGTCCCCCGGCTCCCGGATTGGGAATTCTCGGATCGAACGTGGACATATTGTAGTTGGACATGTGCCAGCCGATGGGCACCTCGTAGCGGAAGCCGAGTTGAACGGTCAATTTGTTGCTGACCTTCCAGTTGTCCTGGAAATAGCCGGAGTGGTAACCGTAGCGGATCTGCACTTCGGGCACGGGGAGGGCGTTGGTCTCAAAGCGATCCGGCGCGCCGAGCAGGAAGCTGGCGAAGCTGTGGCCGGTGTTATTCAGCCGGGCGAGGTCCGCGGTTTGGAAATTCTCGAAGTTGAACAGTCCGTTGGTGCCGGCCGCGTCGAAAGCGAAAGTCCGGAGCCGGCGGAAGTCGCCGCCCATCTTTAATTCGTGGCGGCCGCGGAGCCAACTCAGGTGAGAGTTCACGTGATAGGTGGTGTTGTTCTGGCCGTTCTGGTTGCCGCCACCGGAGTTCTTGCCATCCTGGACACCCCAGGGGCTGAGGCCATCGCGGGAGGAGAAGCGGAAGCGGGGAGTGGCGTCGGTATTCACAGCCAAACCGACCTTGGACGCGAAGCCCTGCTGCACGGGATTGCCCCATCCCTGGCGGGTACGGCTGAAGCTGACCGTGGAGTGGAGAAGAACGGTGGGGCTGATGACGAGGTCATGGTTGACGCGAACGTATTGGGGCTTCTGGAAGCTCTCGCCGAGACCGATACCCAAGGGGCCGTCGAAGCCGGTGGTGGAGGCGACGTTCTGATTCTGCAGGCTGTGCGAATAGGCGATCCGGTTGTTGGCCGTGATGTTGTGATCGAACTTGAGGCTCCAGATGGTGTCGGTGCGCTCGCTGACGTTGACGAAGTCGAAGTTATTTTGCGTGACACCGCGGGTGGCTCCCGGGATGTTGGGCACAATCGCCTGAGAGACGCGGCTGATGCGGCTGGTGGGAATGATGTTACCGGGGAAGGGCTGGCGCGAACTTCCGGAGGTCGTCAGCGGGTCGAAGATCTCGGCGAGGCCGGCGAAGTTGCCGCTCAGCATGTTGGCGGTGGGAACCGTGTACAGCGCCTGGGAGGCGGTGGCTGGGCGATAGTCGCGCGAGATGGTGAAAAACCAGAAGGTCCGGTTGCGGCCGTCGTAGACCTTGGGGATCCAGACCGGTCCGCCGACGCCGACGCCGCCTTCGTTGAACCGCTCTTTGGCGCGCGCGCGGCCGGCGCGATTGTTGGCCCAGGAGTTCGCGTTCCACACATCCCGGCGCATGTTCCAAAACGCCCGGCCATGCAGATCGTTCGTGCCGGACTTCGTAATGAAGAGTTCCACGCCGCCGCCGAAGCGTCCATACTCGGCGGAGTAGGTGCCTGTCAGCAACTTGAACTCGCCGAACATTTCCGCGGCCGGGAAGTTGAACACCACACCGCCGGACTCAGGAATGGTCAGGCTGCCACCGTCGATCATCACTTCCTTGCCGCGCCCGCCGGACCCGCTGATGCTCACTTCGGGGCCGATGTTGACGCCGGGTTGATAGTTGACGAACGCCTCGGGATTCCGGATGCCGCCGGTAAACAAAGGCAAGGTGTCCATCATCTTCGGCGACACGCCGGTGCCGCGCTCGCTGGTGGTCGGATCGAGTAGGGGGGCTTCGGCGGTGACGTCGACGGTCTGCATCACGTCGCCAACCTCGAGGTTAAGGTCCAGGCCGATGCGCTGGGCAACGCGGATTTCGATGCCACTGCGGGTGAGTTTCTTGAAGCCGGACTTCTCGACGGTAATGGAATAGCTCCCAGCCGGGAGGCTGGCGAACAGATACAGGCCAGCTTCGGTGGTGGAAGTCTCACTTCTCAATCCAGTGTTGTCGTTGTTGGCGACGATGGTCGCAGCCGGCACCGCGGCGCCGTTTGGATCGAGTACGCTGCCGGAAATCGATCCGGTGGTCAACTGGCCCCACGCGGACGCGGCGGTCAGGAACAAGAGCGCTGGCAGGCAAGCACACAACTTCATCTTTCGGATAACCCCTAGGTTAAAAATCTTCAGCATTGAACTGCTTTTGTTAAGACTACTAAAATTTGACGAGAATGACAACCGGACTGGGGCTGGACGGCCGGCTTGCAATCAAACCGTTCTATGCCGTATAGTATGGAAGAGTTGCGTAACTCTAGCTCCCTAGGAGGTTCTAGTGAATAAACTATCGTTTGGTCTTGGTTTGGCGTTGTTCGCGGTTTCCGCGTTTGGCGCAACGTTTGACGGCGTCATCACCGACGCCAAGTGCAAACACGCAGACGCCTCAAAGGCCGGCTGCATCTCGAAATGCATCGACGGTGGCGTTGACGCGGTTCTGCTTTCGGGCGACAAGGTCTTCACGCTCAAGGGCGACAAGGAAGAGTTCAAAAAGCATGCCGGTCACACCGTGACCATCAACGGCAAGGCTGATGGCGAAACCATCGAGGTCGAAAAGATCACGATGAAGTAGTTCCCGCCCGGCAACGCGCCGGTATACGGATCTGACAGAACCAAAAGGCGCTGGGAGGTACCCCCCGCGCCTTTTTTATTTCCTGCGCCAGTTGCAATCCGGCTCCGCCATGCCGTACAGTATGGGAGAGTTGGCTGACTCTAGCTCCTAGGAGGTTCTGTGAACAAAGTATCGTTTGGTTTGGGCCTCGCGCTGTTCGCGGTTTCCGCGTTTGGCGCGAAGTTCGAAGGTGTCATCACCGACGCAAAGTGCAAGCATGCCGACGCTTCCAAAGCCGGCTGCATCTCAAAATGCATTGATGGCGGCGTTGACGCCGTTCTCCTTTCCGGTGACAAGGTGTTCACCTTGAAAGGCGACAAGGAAGAGTTCAAGAAGCACGCCGGCCACACCGTTACCATTAACGGCAAGGCCGAAGGTGAATCCATCACCGTCCGCAAAATCACGATGAAATAGTCCGCCGGCACAGCCGGTAGGGATCTGTCAAAATCGAAGGGCGCAGGGAGGTACCCCTTGCGCCCTTTCTTCTTTTAGCCATGCGTCCATTCGCGATTCTCCTCGCTTGCCTTCCCCTGTTCGCCGACGAGCCTCTGCCTGAGGACCGCGGCGCGGCGGGGGCGCATC
>JBGSME010000041.1:0-2430 GCA_041740335.1 Bryobacteraceae bacterium
CATGCGCCAGAATCGCCTCCTGCTGCGCCGCGAACATCGCGTTCGACAGCCAGGTGTCCAGCGCGTCAACAGCCCTAGCCCCTGCATCGCCGGTTGGCGACAATTCCGCAAATCGCGCCTTCACCTCGTTCCGGACGCTGCCCCAAGTAGCCGCATGTGTCGACAAAAATCCCTCCTCAAATGCGCAAATGTCTAAACAACGAGCATAGCGGGAACGAGTTGGACAGGCAAGATTGTGCGCGGCCGCACGCCCTTGCTCCTCGAGAGTCATTGCACCCTGTTTCCAGGAACAGGATCGGCTACCACAACGTCTGCAACGCGGTTCGTGGCCTGGCTGTACAAAAACGATCGCCCATCAAATCGGGCCGAGAATCCCGACGACAAACCACCCTGGCCCTCAATGGGCGCCACCAGTTCCGCTGACGCCCGCCCGAATGCCAGCTTCCATATCGCGTACGGCTCCGGCCGGACAAAAAATAACCCGTCGCGAGTTGCCGCCCACCAACCCTCTCGGACGTCGCCGGTAACCATCTCTTCCTGTCCTCCGTCTACCGGGATCCGCCAGATCCCCCGATACTTCCGGCCCTTGGCATAGTAAAGCCACCGCCCATCCGGGCCTTCGAATGCCTCATAGCCTCCACCACGCGTCATCTGCCGCGCCGGCCCTGAGCCGCTGGATGGGATCTTCCAGATCTCTTCCGATCCGGAACGGTTCGATCGGAACCAGATCCATCGGCCATCGCATGACCAACTCGGACGCCCCTCCTCGGACGGCTCCGTGGTAAGCCGCCGCGACTCCCCACCCTCCGCCGCCACTACATAAACATCGCGATTGTCGTTTGCCGAAGTGGTGAACGCGATCTGCCGGCCATCCGGGGACCATCGGGGAACGTCCGTGAAAGCACCCTGGGAATGGGTAAGTTGGCGCAACCCTGTTCCTTCCGCCGAGCCAACCCATATCTCACGGCCGCCGCTGCGCGTGCTAACGAACGCCACTCGCGTTCCGTCCGGGGAATACTGTGCCGCGAGTTCGGAAAAATTCGACGGAGCTAGCAACCGCGGAGTCGATCCCTGCCTGCCGGGTTCGTCCCATTGCCGGATGTTCACCGTTTCCCGGACCCATTGAAACGCGATCCGCAGATGGCCCTCCACCGATGCCACCGAAGGCCAGATCGCGTCCCGATCGATCCCCTGTATCAATTCCGGACTGCCGGTTCCATCGGCGGGCAGTCGCCACAAACGTCCCGATGCCCCAAGCCGGGTAGACGCAAAAATAAGATGCTTGCCCCCAGGTTCCCACCCAACGCCGTCAAGGTAGGCGGCGTCGTGCGTGAGCCGCCGCGCCTCCCCTCCCTCGGTCGGCATCACGTAGAGGTCGCCTTCCGCGCCGCGATGCCAGCGCACGAAAGCGATGCGTTCGCCATCGGGAGAACTCGCCGCCGTCATGTCGCCGAAGGCGCTGGCCGGCGGAGACGTGAGACGCTTCTTTTCGCCCGTTTTCGTCGACAACCGAAACAGCGCTGCCGGCCGGTCGGCGTCTTCATTGTCCACCACAAGAAGATTCACGCCGTCCGCCATCCATGACGCCCATGCCGTACGAAAACCGTTGGTGATCTTTCGGCGGAACACCGGTTTCTCCGCGCCACCCCCAGACGGCACCATCATCACGTCCCGCCATTGGCTCCCGTACCGCGAGAAGACGATCCGTTTGCCGTCCGGCGACCATCGGGGAAACTCGTCGTCCCCCTCGGTGATCTGGACGGCATCGCCTCCCTCCACCGGTTTGACATAAATCCCGTTCGCCGGCGGCCCCTTCACGGAGTACGCCACCAGCGTTCCATCCGGCGAGAGATCCGGTGGCCCTTCGAGTTGCGGACCATTGGTGATCGCGGTCAGGCGCACAACGATGCTGTCCTCTCTCGCCGGGCGCTCGGCAATCACCCACACAAACAGAATCGCCGACGCCACAGCCGCCGTCACCCCAATTCGTGTAAGCACGCGGCT
Source organism: Bryobacteraceae bacterium (assembly GCA_041740335.1). GTDB lineage: Bacteria > Acidobacteriota > Terriglobia > Bryobacterales > Bryobacteraceae > DSOI01. The sequence goes on from JBGSME010000041.1 coordinate 2,005, forward strand.
TCGCCCGGGAGCCTCGGGCGCCGGCTCGGGTGGCGACCCCATTCGCGACTCCACCCAGCGATCCAGTTCCCTCCGGTATGCCACTACCGACCCCCGCTTTACGTGCTCCTGGCGATAGACCGGCAAGCCCTCATCCCGCTCCCACCTCCGCACCGTGGTGATCCCTTTCCCCAGATACTCCGCGATCGCCTTCCAGGAATCCAGACGATCCGCCCGCTGCGGAGATTCCCTCGACGCTCCGTCATCACTCGTCAGCATGGATTCGTTCTCATCAGATTACACCCTCATAGCGCTGTCCGAAAGTGTCCGAGGTTGTCCATAAGTGTCCATTCTAGGAAAAGTAGCTATTTGTGGCTTGCTTCCGAAGCCCACTCGGCTCAGAATCGAATGCACCGTAGTTGACTTACTTGGGGCGCGAAGAGGGAA
>JBGSME010000042.1:0-3156 GCA_041740335.1 Bryobacteraceae bacterium
GGTCCAATACTTCGAGGGAAACGTCTGGTTCCGCATCGGATTCCATGTCGGCATCTGCACTTCGGCGGAGAAGCATTCCTCAAAGCCATGCTCCCACGGTGGCGCGTAGTGCTCCTTCTCGCGCCCGCCGCGCCGCCCGTCGCGGATATCGTTGGTCAGCGTGCCAAGATGCCATTTGCCGAAATGGCCGGTGGCGTATCCCTTGTCTTTCAGAATCTCGGCCAGCGTCGCTTCCCCGGCCGGCATGTGTCCGGCGTTGGCGGTCGGGATCCCGTATCGATACGGATGGCGTCCGGTAAGTACGCTGCCGCGCGTCGGCGAACAAACCGGTGCGCCGGAATAGAACCGGTCAAATCGCAATCCGGCTCCGGCCATCCCATCCAGATTCGGAGTCCGTATGTGCGGATGACCCTGGTAACCCGGGTCTCCCCACCCCATATCGTCGGCCATGCAGAGAACGATGTTCGGGCGTCCGCCCGTCTGCGATCGCGCCCGCTGGCTGGCGGCGGCGCCCAGCGCCAGAATCTCACGGCGTGTCATACCGCGCCATCATAACAGGCCTGCAACGGAAGCTACTTGTGCTGGATCTCCCAGTCGTAGTTGATGCCTGCGTCGTTGTAGGGTATTCGCCCTTCGTCGGCGGGATCGTAAATCCGGTCCGTAACGTATACCAGCATCGCCGGCTCTGACCCGATCACTTTGTAGCCATGGCCAACACCCGGCGGGATCAGGATCTGCCACGGCCGCAAATCCCCCGCGTACAGGGTGTTCTTCAATCCAAAGGTCGGCGAGTCCGGCCGCAAGTCCACAATCGCGACCTGCAGCAGCCCCTTTACCGGAACCCAGTAGTCGGTCTGGTGGCGGTGAAAGTGAAAAGCCTTGATCGTACCCGGGTAACTCAACGCCGCCGAAACCTGCGTGGTCTCCGCTGGAAAACCGGCCACCAGACCCTGGCGCAGCCGCGTCACTTCCAGAAAATAGCCGCGATCGTCGGGCCATATCTTCCCGGCTTGAATCCGCACGCCGGCAATCAGATCCGCCGAATCCGGTGAAAGTATCACCTTTCCAAGCCCGCGCTCGGAGGGTCGAATGGAAGGTATCGTTGCAGTCAACCCATCATGATACAATAACCAACCCATGCCGCTACACAACTGGAACCAGATTCCTCTCGAACAGATGAACCCGGACTTCGCGCGCAAGGTGATCCACACCGGGCGTATGACCATCGCTCGCGTCATGCTCGCCAAAGGTTCCGTCGTGCCGCGGCACAGCCACGAAAACGAACAGGTCACCCTGCTCGAACAAGGCCGCCTCCGTTTTCAATTCGACGATCGCGAGGAAATCATCGCCGCCGGCGAAGTGATGCAGATCCCGCCCAACGCCCCACACCTTGTCGAAGCTCTCGAATCGAGCGTCGCCTTTGACCTGTTCGCGCCCGTTCGCGAGGATTGGCTGCGTGGCGACGACGCCTATCTCCGCCGCTGATTGCGCCAAAGGAAAACACGGTTTCGCGACAACCCGACAATATCCGGATCGCCGTCGGCGTCGATATCAAGCGTCCATAGCCCCGTCACACCCGTCATCTGGTCCACCCGCGTCCCTTGATACGATCCGCCGCCCAATCCCCAGTACACCAGCAGCCGCGAACGAGCGCCGCTGTTTTCTCCCACCAATAGATCCGGCTTCATATCGCCGTTCAAATCCGCCGCCAACATCGCCGCCGGACGCCCCAACGGCGGCAGCGTGTCGAGCGCCGTCTGATTCCAGAACTGCGTCGGATCCGCCGGCCGCTCAAACCACGCCAGCCGCGCCGGTCTTGCCTCCGCCTCCGCCGCGAACAAGATCGGAAACGGCGTATCGTCCGGCTTCGCCATCGCCAAACGCAGCATCGCGGACCGTTGCTTCTCCCACCATTTGTTGATCGCAAACAACCGCCATTGCCCGTCGGCGGACTCCGGTGATCGCAGCCAGTAATTGCCCGTCACGATATCGGTCTGCCCGTCGCCATCCACATCCGCCCTCAGCAGCCCGCCCTGATCCGACGGCGTGTAGATCGAATAGATCTCCCGGTACGGCCATGGCCCGTCCCCACTCTCTGGTACTTCATAAAACCGCACCTGCGCAAATCGATGGATGATCAGCACACCGCGTTTGCCGAACATCAGAGTTCCCATGCAATCCCGGAACTGCGCCTCCGTATCGATCACGTGGCGCTTCCATGCCGGCGCCTCAAACCACACCATCTTCCCCAACACCGGCCTCACCGGCTTGTCCCCAAGGCGCACCGGCTCCGGCGGCTCATAGGCAACCACATCGGCCTGCCCATCCATGTTCACGTCCGTCATGCATCCGCCCGGCCCCAGCGGCGCCTCGATCTTCGCCGTCTCCACCCGGCCCTTCGGCAGCGGGATCACCCGAATCTCGTCCCCCCACGTCAACAACCGGTTCGGTTTATCTCCCTCGCCGGAAAGAATCGCACCCGATCGCATACGCACATTGCCGCTTTCGTGGATCGTCGACCGCTGGAACGATACAGGCTGCGCGCCAGGCAAGGCGGCACAGGTCCACAACATCGCGGCTGTGATTCGGCGGCTCAAATTTGGTTCCCTCGTCGGGCAGCGGCGGTTACAACCACGCTCCCCCCTTGGTATTCTACAGCACAGTGGATGAACTCCGACAGTTGCTCACCGCCCCCGACGCTAGGATTCCGCTCGACATCGCTGCGCTCCGCATTGCTGCCATCGAGTACCCGCACCTCGAGGCCGATCCCGCCGGCGTCGCCTCATTTCTCGAAATCCTGGACTCCCACGCCCGCGAACTGGCCCCACTCACCCATGGCGCCACCGGACCCGATTGGGTCCGCACCACCGGTCAATACCTCTTCGAAAATCTAGGCTTCGCCGGCAACGCCGCCAACTACTGGAATCCCTCCAACAGTTGCCTCAACGACGTCCTGATCTCGCGGAAAGGCATCCCCATCAACCTCGCCGTCGTCTATCTGGAAATCGCCCGTAGACTTGGCCGCCCCGTCGAAGGCATCAGTCTCCCCGGCCATTTCGTCGTCCGGTATGACGATGGCGGCTATCAGACTTTCATCGATTGTTTCCACGGAGGCCGCCTCCTCACCGCCACCGATTGCCGCGCCCTCGCCCTTGA
>JBGSME010000043.1:0-4966 GCA_041740335.1 Bryobacteraceae bacterium
GGTCGTTCACGTTCAACTTCAGCGACCCCGATGGCTTCGCCGACCTGAACATCCTGAACGTGCTGATCAATAACGTTCTCGACGGACGCAACGCTTGCTACATTGCGGTCGTACGCTCCAGCGGTACGCTTTTTTTGGTCAACGACGCCGGAGCCGCCGGCGGGCCGTTTGCCGGTTCCATCACGATCCCGGGATCGGGCACGGTCAGTAACAGCCAGTGCACGATTAATGCCTCCGGCTCATCGGTGTCCGGCAGCGGTAACAACGTTTCGCTCACCTTAAACATAAGTTTTACCGGCGGATTCGGCGGGCGCAGGATCATGCACTTGGCCGCGCGGGACACCATCGAGAACAACACCGGTTGGCACGCCAAGGGCGTATGGACGGTACCGTTTGTTCAGCCGGCCACCGCCGTCGTCAGCATGAGCCCGGCGCGAACCGATGGAAGTACGGTCACACTGACGACGGTCTTCTCCGACGTGAACGGTTTCGCCGACCTCAACGTCCTTAACATCCTGATCAACAACGCCATCGACGGCCGCAACGCCTGCTACATCGCCTATGTCCGCCCGTCGCGAACCCTGTTCCTGGTGAACGACGCCGGCGATGCCGGAGGTCCGTTCGCCGGATCGATCCCCATACCGGGCACGGGAATTGTAAGCAATGGCCAATGCTCGATCAACGCGACCGGGTCTTCGATCGTCGAGTCCGGAAGCTCGGTCACCCTCACGCTGAACCTCTCGTTCATCACCAATACCTTCGCCGGCGACCGCATCATCCATGCCGCCGCGCGCGACGTTGCAGAGAACAACTCCGGCTGGCAGGCCATGGGGACGATCACCGTCCCCTAGCACATTAACCATGAACTCGCAGCGAAATCGCCGCACTATCATTCTCGGCTTCCTGGTCGGCCATACTGCCGCGGTCTGGGCGGTCAATGTCACGGAGCCTCCAGACTTCAGCGCTTCCAGCAACGTGTCCGTGGGGACCCTGGATTCAGGAGTGAACATGGTGTCCGGTGGGCTGAGCGGCGCCTGCAATATCGGCGATTGCAATCCGAACTCCAGCGCGGACACACAGGACAGCTTCACCCTCACGGTCCCTGCTGGTTATCAGATCACGAGCCTAACGGTCACGACATCGGCGGTCTCCGGGCCCACGAATTTCAGCGCCTCGGTGGAGCTTGATTTCGTAGCCGGGGGAATCGTTCACTCTACGCCCTCTCTGTCACCACTCAACGGGACGACCGCCAACCTCCTCACCGCCCCGGTTGGTACCGGCGCTTACAGGCTCAGTGTCTACGGCCAGGGGGCAACCGCCGCAGGAGCGTTCAGCCTAAACTGGTTGGTCACGATGAACCTCGCGCCTGCTGTATCCACTCAAACATCCCTTGCAAATCCGAACTTCGCGGGGAGCTTGAATGGATGGAGACTTAATATTAATAGCCTAGGGCCAGGCCTAGTCTCCTTCGATTCCACGCGCAACGCCTCGGGTTCGCAGAGTGGCTCGCTCAAGAGCATTAACAATGTCGATCAGAGCAGTAATCCGTATTGCAACAACTCACTCCCGTGCGTGACCATCTTCCCTGCTGAACAGTGTCTTCCGGTGACGCCCGGGAAGACTTACGCTTTTGGCAGTGAGGTCTTTATTCCGCGTGGCCAATCCAGTTCGGGGCAGGGCGGTATTGGGGTAAGTTTCTGGGCTAACACCACTTGCAATGGCAACTGGGTTGGTTCCTCGAGTGGTCCCTCTGTGACATCGGTCGGAGAATGGACCCTGAGCAGCGGGAAGGGCCTAGCACCTCCCGGTTCAGTAAGCGCACGCGTTCTTCTGAACAACGGCAGGATCGGAAGAACCGGGGCATTTCAAGTGAACCACGATGATGTATTCTTTCGAGAAGCGACAGCGGCGGATTGCGCTGTCGTGGACCCTGGCCATCAAGTGCCAGTCAAAACCACTGGATTTTCCCATAGCTTCAAGACAGCCGATGAGGTGTTAGGATTCGTCGGAACGAATGTGGGCGCCACCCCGGTTCAAACCCCCTTTGTACTTATAGAGGAATACCGAACCGCGAACGGTACTCCTGTGACCATGCTGGGTCCAATTACTAGATGTTTGTCAGCGAACCCATTACACTACGTTCCCCTGGCGGATATCCTCTTGCCTGGGAGAAAGGCAGCAAACGTCGCGGAGTTCGATATCTTGGGAAATGGATTTTATGGCGGTTTGAGGGTTCATGGCGCAACCACGCATTAAGCGGACTGCAATGAGGAGGAGAGCTATATGCGCTCCCTGATGCGAGTAGCGAGGCTACTTTGTTTGGGAGCAGGGTTCGCGGTTTTGGTCCCCGCGGCTACCAAAATCATCACCGTAAACACATCGCCACTGATCGGCCACCCGGCGGGGCCGTTCTCGCTTGCCTTTCAACTTACGGATGGCAGTGGAGCCGGGGATGCAAACAACACCGTTACTGTAACTGGGTTTCAATTCGGAGGGGGAAATGCGACTGGAAGCCCAGCGTTTGCAGGAGGCGCCAGCGGTAGCTTGACATCCTCTGTAACTCTGACGGACAGTGCCTTCGTGAACTTCCTCGTCCAGCCGTTTGTTCCAGGCAGCCGCTTAACCTTTGTCGTCTCGGTTACGGCTAACCTCGAAAGCGGCGAGATACCGGATCGTTTTGGGTTCGCGATCCTCGACAGCGGAGGCGCGGAAATCCCGACCCTAGCAGGCGAAAAGGTCGACCAGTTAGTAGCCGTTGCCATTGACTCGCCCGACCTCATTTTCGAGACATTTGCGAGTGACCCGATTCGGACCCCGCTCACGGGGGGGAGTGCGATTGTGATGTCCGAGCCATCGGCAGGTTCGGATCTCACGCTGTTTCCCACGTCCGGAACCGGATCTTCCGGGCTGTTCACGTTCAACTTCAGCGACCCCGATGGATTCGCTGACCTGAACATCCTCAACGTGCTCATCAATAACGCCCTCGACGGGCGCAACGGGTGTTACATTGCCTTTGTGCGTCCCACCGGAACGTTGTACCTGGTCAACGACGCTGGCGACGCAGGCGGACCGTTTGCCGGCTCCATCACAATCCCGGGATCGGGCACTGTGAGCAACAGCCAGTGTACGATCAACGCCACTGGATCGGCGGTGTCCGGCGCCGGCAACAACGTTTCGCTCAGCTTGAACATGAGTTTTACGGCCGGCTTCGGCGGACGCCGGATCATGCATCTGGCGGCGCGCGACATCGCGCAGCACAACAGCGGGTGGCACGCCAGGGGCGTATGGACGGTCCCGTTCGCTCAGCCAGCCACGGCCGTGATTAGTATGAGCCCGCAGCGGACCGACGGGAAGACCGTCACATTGACTACGGTCTTCTCCGACGTCAACGGATTCGCCGACCTCAACGTGCTCAATATGCTGATCAACAACGGCATCGACGGCCGCAATGCCTGCTACATCGCGTATGTCCGCCCGTCGCGGACCCTGCTACTGGTTAACGACGCCGGCGATGCCGGAGGTCCATTCGTCGGTTCGATCCCGATTCCGGGGACAGGAATCGCGAGCAATAGCCAATGCGGGATCAACGCGACGGGATCGTCGATCACTGAGTCCGGCAACACGGTCACCCTGACGCTGAATTTCTCGTTCACCGGAGCGTTCCAAGGCGACCGCATCGTCTACGCCGCGGCCCGCGACGTTGCGGAGAACAACTCCGGCTGGCAGGCCATGGGTACCATCACGGTTCCGGTGCCGTAAGCAGGGCTTTTTCTAACCAATTGCACAAACGGAACTCTTGCGACATGATTGAGCAGCCATGTCGATGCGGAGAGAGGCTTTCTCCCGACTCATGATTCTCGTGCCGCAAGAACTCCCTGGTGAGGTGCAGGCACTCTCCGGAGGTTTGATTTTGTTGGGTCTAGAATAGAAGGCCCGGGCGGACACAATCGAAGGGGACGTCGATGACGTACCTGACGGTTGCCAATTCGACTGGCTGGACGCTGACGACGGGGTTGGACGCGACGGCACGGCCGGTGTCGATGCGCGACAATCAGATCCACAAGGATTATCTCTGTGACATCCAGCCCGGCCTGCTCAACCGGCCGACGAGCCAAGCCGCTCAGCTCACTCCTGCTCGCTGGGCCACGCCGGGGGGGGGGCGCCATACGTCTACGGTTGGACAAGCGGCATCGCTCGCTGGCAACCTGCTAGGCGAGGAGACTCAGATCGGATCGGGAGTGCCGAAGGAAGGGTACCTAACCTCGCGCCACCTCAGTAGGATGCTATACACAAGCGTGCCGATGCCAAGAAGTTATCTGGCTCCGGTGATTGTCACCCCACCGAATTCACCGTAACCTGACCGGAATCCTCAAGCGCCGGCACGATTCCGCCAACATGAGAATCGCCGCTACCTTCGGACCAGCCTGCCGGCTGCCGATGTGCAGCCAGTTTTTACGACCCAACGACTCAATGCGACGGGCCGCGTTGAGTTCTTCCGCCACATTGGCCGACAGTTCGATCTCGCCATCGTTGATCGTCACCATCCGTTTTCCCCTCTGATTGACGGTGTATTGGATCGCCCTGCCCATCGCGCTCCGCGGCAGCACTTGCGGCCCCAGCTCCCGGCACTTGTCCCTCTAAGGCGTCCGCACCCGCTGGGTCACGTCAGGGCCGCACTGTCCATGATGACGGGCGTACCAGGTGTAGATCACCTCGGTTCTGGCTTTGATAGCGCAGTGTGCCAGCTGTAACGGGTCACGATAATTTCCGATCTCGTTCTCAAATTGTGTTCCCCCTTGCTCACATTGCATCCCCTGGACGAGGTCGTGGAACCAGGAAGGGAAGTGGAGCGCCCTTCGGGCGGTCTTCGCGTTTCTATGCCCAAGGCCTCCGCTCAGGAGCTTCACCGAAGAAATACCGTCTTGCTGCCCCGTCGGCGGACAACGCGTCCTGCGCGATTTCTCAC
>JBGSME010000044.1:0-3454 GCA_041740335.1 Bryobacteraceae bacterium
CACCCGGAGCAGCAGGAGCCATTTGTGGAACCGGAGCGACGGGAGCCGGTTTGCGGGCCGCCCGCTTCTCGCGCGCTTTTCTCCGCTTCTCGAGCCACTTCAATTTCTCGTCCATCCGGACGGTAAGATATTTGGTGATGATATCGGCGACGCGGAGGCGGCGCTCAATTTCCTTCACGACCTCAGGGCCGGTATGAAAGAACAGCAGAACGAAGTAACCTTCGCTTTGCTTGTTGACGCGATAGGCGAGCCGCCGCACGCCCCATTTCTCGGTTCTTTCCAAGTTGCCGCCGGACTGAGTGATGATCGCTTCGAGCTGCGCATTCAAGGCATCGAGCTCTTCCTCGGTGACATCCGGTTTGGCGATATACAACTCTTCGTAACTTCTCATTATTCCCCTTCTATTGAGCCTTGGGCGCGGCGATTGTAAGTCGCCATGGCCTTTTCGACGCCCTCAGCGGCTATGGACTCCACCGCTAGAGCGGAACGCTCGAGCAGTTCATCCAAGTCTTTCCATTGAGCCTTTCGAATCGGATCCAGAACGAACTTCGCTCCGTCACCGATCGGCCGGCCGGGATGGATGCCCAGCCGTAGCCGGGCGAAACACTCGGTACCTAAACTCCGGGCGACGGACTTGACTCCGTTGTGCCCGGCATCGGATCCTTTCGAACGGATCCGCATCTGCATCCACGGCAGGGCCAGTTCATCGTAAACCAACAGCAGATGTTCCGGCCCCATCTCATACTTGTCGAGCACGGCCCGCACCGACGGTCCGCTCAAATTCATGAACGTCTGCGGCTTGGCGAGCACGGCTTCGGTTTGACCGATATGTCCGAGGCCGACGAGCGCCTGCGCTTCCTTGCGCACGACGCGAATCGAGTTGCGGGCGGCAAGCCGGTCCACCGTCATGAAGCCGAGATTATGCGGCGTCATTTCGTACTGGGCTCCAGGGTTGCCTAGACCGACAACGAGCAGCCGGCGCGGCAAAGGCGCCGGACGCAACGATTTTTCGGGTTCGGACGACACGGTCATTGCACATCACAAGAACGAAGTTACTTCTTCTTTTCTTCTTTCTTCTTGTCGTCGGCGGCGGCTTCTTCTTTCTTACCCTTCTTCGCGACTTCCGGCTCGGCAGCGGCAGGCGCCTCGGCGGCCGCATCCACAGAGGTGCGAACGGCGATGACGTGCGCGATCAACGCGTCCGACGGGCTCAACAGCCGCATGGAACCGATCATTGCGAGATCGCTGGCGCGGAGGTTGGAGCCAATCATCATCTCGCTGACGTCGACGGCGAACTGATCTGGGATCTCATCCGGCAGGCACTCCACTTCCACTTCGCGGAGGATGACTTCAAACTGGCCGCCCTGCAACTTGACGCCCTTGGGGTCGCCGGAAGTATGCACTGGAACTTTGACGGCAATGCGCTTGGCGAGGTCGATCCGGAGCAGATCGACGTGCATCAGGTTTTCTTTCACCGGGTGATGAAGCCAGTCAACGATCATGGTGGGGGTTTTTTCGCCGCCGGTGATCGCAAGATCAAAGATTGTGTTGTGACCGGTACCGCTGTGGAGGATGCGGCCGACGTCTTTGGGGCTGACGGTGAGGGCTACGCTATCGCCACCGGTCCCATAAAGCACGGCCGGAATCATACCGGACACGCGCAGGCGGCGGGCTGCATTCTTGCCTCGGCTCTCGCGAACCTCCGCCGTGATCGTAATATCTTTTCTCATCGCTACTTCCTCTTTTCCACGAGGCGCGCCAGCTCGGTTGTCCGGCGCGGTGCCCGCCTGAAATTCATACGAACAAAGTACTCACTGAAGTCTCTTCGTGGATCGACTGAATGGCTTTGGCCAGCAGCGATGCCACGGATAAGGTCCGGATGCGGCTGCAACGGGCAGCCTCTCTGGACAGGGGAATCGAATTGGTGAGAATCACTTCCATCAACTGGGACTCTTCGATTCTTTGGACGGCCGGGCCGCTGAGCACAGCGTGGGTGGCGCAGGCGGAAACGGCTTTCGCGCCGTTTTTGAGCAGAGCCTCAGCGCCCTTCACCAGAGTGCCGGCGGTATCGATCAAGTCATCCACCATCAGGCAATGCTTGCCGGCGACATCCCCGATCACGTTCATCACTTCGGCGACGTTCATCTCTTCGCGGCGTTTGTCGACGATGGCCAGCGGCCTATTGAGGCGTTTGGCGAACGCGCGCGCGCGTTCGACGCCGCCGGCGTCGGGGGAAACGATAATGACGTCGTCGCGAGACTCGCGGAAATAGTCAATCAGGACAGGAGCCGCGAACAGGTGATCCACGGGGATGTCGAAGAAGCCTTGGATCTGGGCGGCATGGAGGTCGAGCGACAGGATGCGGTCCGCGCCGGCGGTTTCGAGGAGGCTGGCGACGAGCTTTGCCGAGATGGGCACGCGGGGTTTATCCTTGCGATCCTGACGGGCGTACCCGTAGTAGGGGAGCACGGCGGTGATGCGCTCGGCGGAAGCGCGCCGCAGGGCGTCAATCATGAGCAGGAGTTCGAGCAGATTGCGATCGACCGGGGTGCAGGTTGGCTGAACGACAAATACGTCCATACCGCGCACATTTTCCTGCACTTGGAGGTAGATTTCGCCGTCGGAAAACGTTTTGACGGACGCCTCACCGAGCTTACGGCCCAGGAAGCTGCAGATCTCCTGCGCCAGCGCCGGGTTGGCGTTGCCCGTGAAAACTTTCAGCCGATCACCGTTCATGAACCGTTCCTGAGGCCGCGTGGCGGCGTTCCCTTTTCTTCGGCCCGGGCGCCCAGCGCCTTCCGCCAAGCCGCGCCGTATTGTGCGCGAGTCAGAAAGCGGATCGGCTCTACCCGTGCGCCGGGAAAGCGTTTCTCCAAAGTCTTGCCGGCCCGTTCCCGATCGTCTCGCGTGCGAAACACGGCGAACAGCGCCGACCCACTACCTGTCATCCGCGCCGCCTCGGCCCGCAATTCTCGCAAGGATCGCATCATCTGAACCAATTCAGGATGTCGCGGGAAGACAGCGGACTCGAAATCGTTCTCGCAGAGTGACTTCCAGGTTTCCGGTGCGTTCGGACAGTCCAGGACCCGCACCAGGAACTGGAACCTTTTCATTTTACGGACCGCCTCGGGGGAAGTCAATTCGGTTACAGGCCGATCCAGAGCGGCGTAGGCTCCGGCGGTGTTCACGCCTTCGCTCGGTTTGACGATGAGGGCGTGAGATTGGCGGATCTGATGCACGGGGTAGAGTTCGGCGCCGCGCCCGATTCCGAGGGCGGTTCCACCGGTTAAGAAGAAAGGCACGTCGCTCCCCAAGGCAGCAGCGATTTCGTGGAGGCGATGCTCTTCGATCCGTTTGCCGCACATTGCGGGCAGAGCGAGCAGGACCGCGGCGGCGTCACTCGATCCGCCGCCCATGCCGGCACCGACGGGGATCCGCTTTTCGATGGCGATGC
>JBGSME010000045.1:0-3437 GCA_041740335.1 Bryobacteraceae bacterium
GCTCACCGGCAAAATCCTGCCCGGCCACGATCCTCGTGCCTAACGGTCTCCTGCTGCGAACGGTCTCGAAGCGCGACTGGCTGCACCCGGCGGTGTTCCCCGTTGGCGCCACTGACCACCGGCGCCCCTTGAGGTCCGGATAGTCTTTCGGATACTTGTAGACGCGATACATTCGGCAGTTGCGGGGGAGGCGAAAGTCTTCGACCGGGAAGCGCTTGACACCGGAATTCCTGTGAGGTACTATCACTTTAATCTATAATCTGGTTCGCGCGGCGGCCGCAAGCGAGATTGACCAGCTTGGAGCACCCCACTCTTCTCTATGATGCGAAAGCAACGATGGGACACTCAAAGACACTCGAAAGCATAAACACCAATTGCCCGCCGGCGGTCAAGATCCATTCGGTCGAAACGAATCTCTATCACGTTCCTCTGGTGGTCGAAATGACCGACGCCCGCCACGGCATCATGCGCGACTTCGCGGTGATCACGGTAAGAATCCTCACAAGCGACGGCGTCGAAGGCCTCGGCTACAGCTACACCGTGGGCCAGACTGGCGGGCGCGCCGTGTACTCCCTGGTGCAACACAGCCTGGCGCCGTTGATCAACGGCTCAGACCCGCGGCGGATCGAGCACCTCTGGGAGCGGATGTGGTGGCACCTCCACTACATCGGCCGCGGCGGCATCGCCTCCTTCGCCATCTCGGCGGTGGATATCGCGTTGTGGGATCTCAAGGCGAAACTGGCCGCCGAGCCTCTCTGGCGCCTCCTCGGCGGTCACGATCCCCGGGTGAAAGTGTACGCGGGCGGCATCGACCTCGAACTCCCTCTCGGCGATCTGTTGAAGAAGACGGAGGCGAATCTCCGCCGCGGATTCCGCGCCATCAAGATGAAGGTCGGCCGGTCGCGCTTGCGCGAAGATGTCGAACGCGTGGCGGCGGTGCGGAATCTGATCGGGTCCGACATCCCGCTCATGGTCGACGCCAACATGCGCTGGACCGTCGATCAGGCGATTCGCGCCTCCCACGCCTTCGCCGCGCACGAAGTCTATTGGCTCGAGGAACCGACCATCCCCGACGACATCGAGGGACATCGCCGAATCGAGTCCGAAGGGCCGCTGCCGGTGGCGGCGGGCGAGAACCTGCATACCGTCTACGAATTTCAGAAACTGATGGCCGCCGGAGGCGTCTCGTTTCCTGAGCCCGACATGTCCAACATCGGCGGCGTCACCGGATGGATGAAGGTGGCGCATCTTGCCGAAGCGCACAATCTGCCGGTGACCAGCCACGGAGTCCACGACCTGCACCTTTCGCTGCTCGCTGCAGTGCCCAATCCCTCCTACCTCGAGGTCCACGGCTTCAGTCTGGAAAAGTTTATGGAGCGCCCGTTCGAAATTTCCGAAGGCGTGGCGATTGCCGCCGAAATTCCCGGCCACGGTGTCGAGTTGAATAGGGAACGCCTGGAGGCGCACCGTGTGGCCTGATCGCGGGAGCCTCTCTCGCCGCGGTTTTCTGAAGTTTGCCGCCGCCGTCCCCATGGCTGGTGCGGTGCCGCCGAAGACGATGAGTGCCGCCTCCCGCCGCGCGCTCAATTACAAAAAGGGTCCCGCTTGGTTTTGCGCTTTTCGGATTCAGGACATCAAAGGCGACCTCGCTTACCAAGAGGGCGTCCATCGCCGGGACCCCAGTGCGGTGATCAGGATCAACGGTGTCTACCACGTCTGGTATACGAAATCTGTCGGACCCTCGGCCGGTTTTGCCAGCGGCGATCCGGAGAAGAAGGTCTTCCCGTGGGATCTGTCTGAGGTCTGGCATGCCACCTCCACCGATCGCATTACTTGGAAAGAACACGGCCTAGCCGTGGGCCGCGGGCCCAAGGGTTCTTTTGACGACCGAAGCGTATTTACCCCTGAGATCCTCGCCCATCGCGGCAAGTTCTATCTGGTCTATCAAGTGGTCCAAGCGCCATACACCAGACGCGTAAAGGAGAAGGTTGCCATGGCCGTTGCGGATTCACCCGAAGGTCCATGGCGCAAGGTGCCTCAGGTGCTCATCGAGCCATCAAACGACGGCGAGTGGCTCGGCGAAGAGGACAACCGCTTCCTCGTGAAGAAGAAAGGCAGCTTCGACAGCCACAAGACACACGACCCCTGCCTGTTGTTCTACCGAAACAAATTCTGGCTCTACTACAAGGGCGAAATCATGGGCGAGCAAATGACGTTGGGCGGGCGCGAAATCGCTTGGGGCGTCGCCATTGCCGATAACCCGGAGGGCCCCTACGTCAAGTCCCCTTTCAACCCCGTCACCAACAGCGGGCACGAAGTTATGGTCTGGCCCTTCCGTGGGGGAATCGCCGCGCTGCTCAGTACCGACGGGCCGGAGAAGAACACGATTCAGTACGCTCCCGACGGCATCAACTTCGAGATCGAGGCGGTCATCCGCGACCCTCCGGTGGCCGGTGGTCTGTTCCGTACCCCGGACCACGACAAAGGCCCTCTCGAAGGGCTGCGCTGGGGGCTGTGCCACGCCTTCGGTCCAGGTGGCTGGGGCTATGTGCGCTCCTTCATGGCAGACGAGACGCGGAAGGACCAGTTTCTCAACAGGATCACCTACGAGTAAGCCCATGCCAGAGTGCCAGACTATGAAAGCCGCCTTTTCACGTTGGAAACGAACGAATCCGCATCGGGCAATGCGGGCCTCGCGCCGCGATGCCCAGGCGGATGCGGAGTTAACTAGGGTGGGACCCGACGTTCTCCGAAAGCAGCTACGGGTTTCGGCCGGGGCGGTCGGCCCAGCGGGCGGTGGCGCAGGCGCAGCAGTATATCGCCGGCGGTCACGGTTGGTGCGTTGATCTCGATTTGGAGAAATCTTCGATCGAGTTTCGCACGACAAACTGATGGGTCAAATCGCCAAGCGTGTCGCGGACAAACGGCTGTTGAAACTGATCCGGGCCTTCTTGAAGGCCGGGGTGATGGAGAACGGGTTGGTCAATCCAAGCGTGGAAGGGACCCCGCAAGGTGGTCCACTTTCGCCACTGCTCAGTAACGTCGTACTTGACGAACTCGACCGGGAGTTGGAGCGCCGGGGCCACCGCTTTGTTCGATACGCGGATGACTGTAACATTTACGTTCGAAGCAAGCGGGCCGGGTAACGGGTGATGGAGAGCGTTACGCAATTCATCACGCAAGGACTCAAGCTCAAGGTAAATGAGGCGAAGAGTGCGGTGGCACGACCGCAGGAGCCGAAGTTTCTCGGGTTCAGTTTTACGGCCGGTCCGGAGGTCAAGCGCGTCATCGCGCCAAAGGCCTTGGATCGGTTCAAGCAACGAATCCGGGAGATCACGCGCCGGGCCAAGGGTGTCAGCATGGAGACGACGATGGACGAGTTGGCTCCGTACATGCGGGGCTGGCGGAGCTATTTCGGATTCTGCGAAACGCCGGAG
>JBGSME010000046.1:0-7831 GCA_041740335.1 Bryobacteraceae bacterium
GCGACTCAGGGCAGCGATGTGGCGGCAGTGGAAAACACCGCGTCGTCGCTGAGCGGCTCTGTTGGAACTCGGGGTCCGTCCACGGTTGGCAAGCAATACTGCTGGCAGTGGGCTTGGCCCTTGGTACCTCGCGCGGGCCAAAGCCCTCTCGGTAGGGCTTTCGAATGCTTACTTCAAATCGCTCGGGCTTCCGTCATTGTTCGAGGAGCGCTGACGTAACCGACTCGAACCGCCGTGTACGGACCCGTACTCACGGTGGTGTGGCAGGGGTCGGCGGGTGACCGCCGCCCCTAGGCCGATCTAACGGTGTACTCTTCCACTACTTTTCAAAGGCGGGCTTTGCGCAGCGCGACGGCTCCGCAAAAAGCAGTGGAAGGGTAGCCGACGATGCAGGAGTTGGGCAGTCCCCGGGATTCGTTGCCCTAGGGACATGCGGCAACAACTTCTTCGACAAGCCCATTCTATTCTTACGAATGACGGGCGGCATGGACTCGGGCGCGACGTCGCTCCTCTCCAAATCCTGCGTATCTGGATGGCCGAAACAGGCCGAAATACTCGGCAAGAAAACTTGCCTCTCTCCTCACAGGCAATCGCATGTCGCGCATCAGGTCGTCGACATAATGTGACAGGTGCGGCCCGACGAAGCCCTCCGTCCCGCGGTTGGGAAGGTGCTCCTCTGCCCACGCATGGACGCGATCGATCTCCCGGTTCATTTCCTCCACGGATGGTAGCGCAAGATACCCGAGGAAGTGCTCTGAAAGCCAATGCGCCCCGATTTCGGCGGTCAATTGGCAAGCCACCGATGACGCGTATCCCACGAAGCCGATATTTCGCACCGTCGGTGGCAGCAGTTGCCGAAAGAGCCGAATGTATCCGTTGCCGGCAATTTCGTCTTGAAGCGCCTGGTTCAGAAACGAAATGGTCTGGTGCCACCCAGTCGCGAAGATGACAACGTCGGCCGGAATTACTGTGCCATCAGTCAACTCCACGGCATTCTCACTGAAACGGACAATCTGTCCGTGTACGCTGCGCGCCTTTTTTGGCGTTGACGACGGCGTAGAAGTCGCCACCAACGCCAATCTTCTCGATGCCGGCGGGCAGTCTCTCGGCTGGAATCATCGATGCTGGAATTTGCAGATCTTTCCGCCAGCCGAGCCCAATTAAGGTCCACCAAGACCAAACGAGCGGCCTGCCCACGCTGTGCAACCATCGCTGGCCTGCGCCTGAGTGGTGATACCGCAGAAACAGCGCCATCAGCCTGGACGTGACGAGCCAGTCACCGGGGATACGGCCACCAGGCAGGAATCTTGGCGCCATCCATTGTGCGCGCCGATAGACCAGCGTCGGATTGACACCCCGGCTTGCTGCGTAAGTTGCGCAATCGAAGGCGGATTTCCCCCCGCCTACGACGACGACTTCGTCCCCCTCGCCATATGCTGATTCGGTGACTTCGCTCGAATGCAGCACGCGGCCTCGAAACTGTTCACTGCCCGGAACGTTCGGTAGCTTTGGCCGATGAAACACGCCGTTGCAGACGTCGACGAAATCGAAGTCGCCTTCATAATTTGCATTCGCTTCACTCTTTGACCGACTCCGAATCGACCACTTGCCTTGGTTCGAAGGCGAGCGGTCTACGGCAAGCACTTCTTCATTGAACCGGATTCGTTCGCGGATTCCGAAACGATCGGCGTACGATTCGAGGTAGCGCCGCACCTCATCCGCACGAGGAGAGAGCTCGGTATCCGCGGGGTACGGATGGTCGGAGAACTCATACGTCTGCTTCGTATTGTTCGTCCGCAGTCCCGGATAGGTGCGTGATGGCGCCCACGTACCCCCTAGATTCGTATCCTTCTCGAAAACGCAGACATCGAAGCCATCCTGTGACAAGGTCTTCGCGGTAACCAGCCCCGCAATACCGGCACCAATCACGGCAACTGTCTTCCCGTTATCTGCCATATGACTGATTTAGCATACAGCAAAAAGTGGTTTGCGCCTGTATCACGGGTTCCGGAAACTATCCATCCGGATGGTCATACCAATCCAAGTCCTGAATCACGCGCCACTCGGAGAGAGCCGCGCCGTCGGCCGTCAGCGGAACTAGCCTGCCCGACCTTCGTACGGATCGCCGACGATCCGGCCGGCCGTTATCGGATCGATGGAATCTGCAACTGGTCGCAGATCGTTCGGGCGAGGCGGTTGTCTATCTCATTGTGGCGAGGCACCGGGGCCCTTTTCCCAGACGGACTGGCATAGACCGAGTGGCGCCCACCCTCTCTTACCAACACGCAACCGTGCCGCTTCAGGTGGTCGATTAGCTCGTACCGTTTCACGAGCGAAGGCTTCCGGCATGAATGGAAAGCGGGATCAATTCAATCAGGTCCGCATCGGGGGCTGTCGAGTCGGGATTCGGGACGGGCAAAGCATTGCCCTCTTCGATATTCAGTTGAGCGAGGTCTTCGAGAGCACTCGCGATCATCCCGCGTGCATCTGCAAGATCGAAGCCCTGCGACATCGCTCCAGGAAAATCCAATGCTTCCGCGACCACCATGCCGCCCGGAGTGCTCGGAAGATAGAACGCAACGCGATATCGAAGCATGCCTCATGATATCGTGCTGCCGACGTTGTCCGCGGTCGCAGGGGCGTTCATACAACCTGGACTCGAGAACCATAAGGCATGCTCGAGGCGAGTTACGCGGCACTTGGAGACGGCCGCGCCGACGGCCGTCTGCGGGAACAAGCGCGCCCGACCTCTGTCCGAGTCGCCGACGAACCGCTCGAGGTTTTCCTTGGTAGCGCACAAGCCGCCGGGCGCGGCCCCGATCCCGGGAAGAAACTCGCGAGTTCCACACCGCCCGGCGAGTCTGTTGTTCGCGTGTTCCTCAAAAGCTCTGCGCCCGGCGATCGGGACCAAACGGGACAGGAACTCGTCCCAATGAAATCAAACTAAATCCGGCAGTTGGGCCCAAGCGATGGCCCTCATGCTATTGATTCCATAGCAAATTCCAACTGCTCCGTAGTCGACCCATCTGGTGTACGGAGCGGGTCCTCGTGAGGCCGGTTCTTCGGGCGATATCTGCCCTTGGACATCAGCCAACTGCCGGATTTGGGATCAATGGTTTGCGGCGAGTTCCTCGAAAGCACTTATCTCGGCGGATTCGAAGTGATGAGTATGGAGTGTCCCGCAGTGACATCGGGGATACGCGTTAGGGTGCGTGGTCGCGGAGCCCACCAGCGATCACCGCCTCGCGCTGAGCAGCCCTGTCCAGTTCTGCACCAGCCGGATGATAGGTGTCGCTTCGCGCACTGTCTTCACTACGACGAACCGCCGCCCGTCGGCGCTGACATCGTAGTTGTGGCCTCGTGAAGCCAGACCTTGATGCTGGAAGAGCTTCTGCGGCAGACCCACGCGGACATTGGGCCGAGTGGAAATCGGGACGGCCATCAAGGTCTCATCTTGAACGTAGAACAACTCACCACCATCGCCCCGCCAGCGCGGCTGCCGGCCACCGTTCGTGGAAAGCTGGTGCTCCCGATCGCCTTGTGGAAACGGCCGCAGATACACCTCATAGGTTCCGGACTTGTTTGATTCGAACGCAACGTACCTGCCATCCGGGGAAAGCGCAGGGGAGAGTTCGTCGAATTCCGTGCTCACAAACGGGAACTCCTCGAACTTCCCGTCAGAGGACTTCCGAAGGTACCAGATATCTGCCCTGCGGCTGCCGAATCGATCGAAAAGTAAATACCGTCCCTCAGCCGATAAGCAGAAACCATACTCGGGCTGCGACGAGGTGACGAGTGGGACAGGTTTCTTTGAGCTACCGTCGGCATGCGCCAGCAATATGTCACCAACGTCACCTGTGTATGAAAACTCCTGGTCACCGGCGCGCCACGCAGGACGAACGTTCCAGGAGCCCGAGAAGGTCAAGCGGTTTTTTGTTCCGCGCTGCTCGTCGTGAAGCCAGATGTCGGACATATGAGCTTCTCGGGCTACAACCAGCACGCGATTCCCGTCTCGCGCAAGCTGAGGCGAATCGATTGCGGACTGCGGCTGCCCAATTGGACCGAGTTCCTTGCCTCCGGTGTCCTTCCACACAAGTTGCTGGAGTTTCCCCACGTTCTGGAGGCAGGCAAGCGTCCCATCTCGTGCCAAACTGGGCCACGAAGCGTCAGCTTCGATCGGCACCGGCGCGCCGGAAGCCTCCAACGTTTCGGTGGCAATCGGCTGAGCCCAAATAGACCCCTCGGCTTCGTACACGATGTGGCCCGTCGACGAGTACAAGGGGTTCCCACCGAGAGCGACCTGCCGCCGCCGTTTCCCTTGCAGGTCCTCGACTACGATTCGTCCCGAGTTCCCCACGAGTCCTTCCTGGCAAAGGATCATGTCCCGTCCAGGGATCTCGCTTGGATACAAACAGGGCAGCGGTTCATCCGCCCTGGTCCGAATCCGCTTGGGCGCACCTCCTTCGGATGGAATACCGAGCAGGAACCACGGAGGACCACCGCCAACAAGGATGCTGTCCCTGGCAGCGCTCCAGGAACCCGCCAGTTGGAAAGTCCTGGACAGGCGAGTGAGTGGCGCAGTCGCGCCGCCGGCGGCCGGAACCTTGAAGACAGTGCCGTTGTGAAAGAACACCAGGAACTTGCTGTCCGGAGACCATATTGTTCCCGGAGGAAGCGGCATTCTGTCCGACGGACCCGCGAGTGGACGCGGGTTGCTCTTGTCTAGATCCTGCACCCAGAGTTTGTCGTGGCCTCGCTGACCGGTCCAGTAGGCGACGTGTCTCCCGTCTGGAGAGATCGCGGGGAAAGTCGGGATCTCCGCGGAATGGATGGTGAATCGGCGGACGTCTGATCCGAGGAGGTCCTTCTTGGCAGCCTGCCATTGGAGGATATTCACTGCCGCCGAGATTGTCAGCAGGATTCCCATCGCCGCCGGCAACCAAAGGCGCCAACGCGATCCAAACGCCTCGTCAAGCCCTTGCTCTGCCGCCGGATCGGAGCGAGCCTCCACCGTGCCGATAAACCGGTACCCGCGGCGCGGGACCGTTTCGATGAAACGCGGCGCTTTGGCGTTGTCTCCGAGTACTTCGCGAAGGTAAACCAAGGCGGCATTCAGACCGGCATCGAAATCGACGTGGGTGCCGTCAGGCCACACACACTCCCGTAGTTCCTCTCGGGTGACCACTTCCCCGCGCGCCAACACCAGGGCAACGAGAATACGGAACGGCTGTTCCCGTAGATGGATCGCCTGAGTCCCGGTGAACAGGTCACCGGATTTCAGGTCGAGCTCGAACGCCTCGAATCTAATCCGTGCCGATTGCATCGAAGGCTTCACCTCTGCTGACAACTGCCGCGTTCCCAGGCAGATCCGTGTCTTAGCCCAATCTTATATTTTTTCCTGTGCGAATTCATCCCTATTCCATGGACCAGCGCCAGCAGGAGCGGCAGGATCAGTCATGCAAAGTACGAACCTCAACGCACCCCTGAGTGGCAAACGGCGCGACAGAACTGAGGTCCCGGAAGCCCCCGCTACCACGGCGTGCCGGACCCCGCGTGCACCCGGCGGCGCAAGAGGGATTTGGCCTTCAAGGGGCTGCTCTGTACTCCAATTCGCTCGCCAAGCCCTACTCCTTCTTGCTGGATTGACATTCGGCGGTTCGCTGCTCTTGCCAACCGTGTTGCAGGCGGCGGAGCAGGACTGGCTTCGGCAGTTGAGGCTGGCGAAGGAGCAAGAGTCACGCGGGGACTACCGAGCCGCCTACAAGACCCTGACCGGAGTGATCCGGACAGCTGGGCAGAACGCGCTCGGTCCGCTGGCGCTGGCGGTGACGACGAACAATGCAGGTGCCATCGCGCAAGAACTCGGGGACTACCGGGTCGCTGAACACTTCTACAAGCAGTCGGCAACTTATTGGAAGGCGGCCGGAGGCGCCGAAGAGGACGCCACGACCCCGTTGAATAATCTTGCGACGCTGTATGCGCGGACAGGGCGGGGTGGGAGGGCCATCGAGATCTACCAGCAAGTGCTTGACATTAGGAGGCGCATGTTGGGTCCGCTACACCCTGCCGTTGCCCGTGCAACGCAGAACTACGGCATGGCTCTTCATCGGGAAGGCCATCTCGACCAGGCGGAAAGGCTGTACTGCAAAGCCCTTCAGATCCTGTCTGAAATCGGGTCTCCCACATCTGAGACCGGGGTGGTGGAGTCCAATCTCGCCAATCTGCTGCTGGACCGCGGCTCGTACCCGGAGGCGGCGAAGATGGCCGAGCAAGCAGTCAGATCACTCAGCGTCCAGGCCGGCCCCCATCATTCTGCTCTCGTGCCCGCTCTGACTTGGCAGGCGGCGGCGCTACTGAAAAGCGGTTCGTACCAGGAGGCGGAATCGCTTCTCAGACAGGCGGAAGCGCTGGCCAGGGACCGCATAGGTGCCTGGCATCCCGATTTGGCGGTCCTCCTAAAGGTGAAGGTTGACCTGCTAGTGAAGTGCAATCGCAAGCGCGAAGCCAGGCTGGTGCGTCGGGAGGTTCAATCGATCTGGAAGGATCTCTCGTCCTTGAATCTCCTAGGGCACACGGTGGATTTGGAATCGCTTTCGGGAAGCCGGCGATGAGTTAGGCGGAGGGTACCTTGTAGGCGAGGGTTCCGCTGCTAGAGTTCGCTCCGTGAACCTGGCCGATGAAATGCTGTCTGGTGGTTCGCTTCAGGCCGCAACCAGCGTGCCGTTCCACTAACACGCCTCTCATTCATGTTGGACAGACTCTCATTCTCCCGTGGCGATGCCATTGTCCTGCCAGTCGGCTCTGCGGGGGCGGGGTTCCTGCTCCCGATGCCGGTTGAGAATCCGCAATCCAACGGTGTTCTGGCGTTGGTTCAGGACTGGCGGCTACGAAGCAGTGGATCCCGAGTCACCGGCTACTCGGAGAAAGCCAACCTTTCCGAGAGACAAAGCGGATCTGGCACGGGCAACGCGCCAAGCCTCCAGCAATCCACCTGCGCGAACTCACGCGTAGTCGCCGAGTCGTCGAATTGGCCTCTGCCACCCCAGCAGGATCCCAGGTCTTCGGCACCGTCCGAATATGTCGGCCCTCGCCGGCCAAATCGACGACCGTCCAGTGATCCTCCCGTTTGACTAGCCCAGCCGGTCCGAATCACAGCCGTCGCCCGATCCCGGCCCGTGGACACGCGGTCACGAGCAAACGAAAAAAACTCTACTTGCCGTAACCCGCCCGCAATCAACCAAATCCCCGCCCCCCGCCCCCACCGGATTCGCAGATCCCTCGACACCCCATGCTCTCCTCAACCCAGGGAAACCCCCTCAAGCGCAAGCGCCGCAGCGCGTCCGTCTTGCGCGTGTTCCGCAAAAGGAGAACCATCATGATTTCCGACAAAAAGCTCGAAGCCAACCGCCGCAACGCACAAAAATCAACCGGACCTCGCACCGCCGAAGGCAAGGCCCGCTCCGCCAGGAACGCCACCACCCACGGGCTCTTCGCCGCCGACAACGTCATCCACACCATGGGCGAAACCGACGCCGAATATCTCACCTTCAAAAACACCCTCCTCGACGCGTTCCCCAACGAACACCCCATCGACCGCGTCCTCGCCGAGGACTTCATCAACTGCCACTGGCGTCTCCGCCGCGTCCGCCACATGGAGGCCGGCTATCTCGACTCCATGTGTCAGGAACTCCTCGAAAACGCCCGCGAGTTCAAACCCGCTCCCGACTACTCCAACACCGAAGCCCAACCCCGTGCCGGCGACTTCCGCCTCATCGGCAACGCCGGCTCCCTCGGCAATCTCTACCTCAACAACCTCTCCCGCTACGAATCC
>JBGSME010000047.1:0-3276 GCA_041740335.1 Bryobacteraceae bacterium
GCCGGAGCACCGGCCGACGGTGCCGCCGGTGGGGGACGAGGATTGAGCGGGCGGCGCGCTTGTAGAATAGAGGGAACGCTGGTAACGTTGTGACAGCAAAAGAGTGACGGCAAAAGAATTCTAAAGACAGCAGAGCTCCCAGGCCCATGAAAACCAAAGCGACTTCCGCAATCACCTTCGAACAACTTGCCGACCTGCGCGAACAGACCGACCGTGTGGCCGAGCATCTGGCACAGCGGCTGCGAGGACACCTGCACGCGCTGGCGCCGATCCTTGCGCCGCGGCGGGTATTCGGGAAGTATGTCGGCTCAAAAGAAACGGTAGCGCGCGCCGATGAAGCTTACGCCCAGCTTGGCGAGCGGTATAAAGCGGTCTGCGGGAAGCCGTTCGATTTACGGAGCGATTTAGACGATGATGCGATGTCGGGGATGGAGCATGGGATTGAGATCTATCCGTGCGAGTACGCCCATGACATGGACGGGAAAACGGTTTCGATCACGCATCCGTTTCAGTGGTGGCTGACGTTCCGATCCGACTACACTCCAGCGGAGATGCGGAATCTGTTGGGGGGAAAGGGTGAGCGCCGAGTTCCGGCGATGCGGCAATTCGTGGTGAATGCGCTGGCGGCGGAGATTGTGATTGAACGAGCGGCGGGAGCGCAGGGGTTGTTGCAGGATCTACGGTACATGTTGTCGCAGGAGACGCCACCGGGACTAGGGAAGCTACCGATGGTAGTGGTGAAGTCGCCACTCAGTTCGTTCCGGCCGGAGGACAAGCTGATCCTGTCGGCGACGCGATTTTCGGGAGTTCCGGCGTTCATCGAGCTGGTGGAGACGGCGGCGGTGGGCGAGGTGGTGGATCCGTTCCGGAGCGGGGTAGAAGAGTTACTGGGAGCGGGCAGCTAGGGCGCTATGAAATCATTGTCGCGCATCGTCTGGCAGGAAGGGATGCATCTTGCGCCCCATCATTTCCAGGCGCAAAGCCGATTCGTTGAAGACTCGATTCATTTCGCGGCGGCGGCGCTATGGTTCCGGCCCTACGGATTGTCGGCGCGCGAGTTGGACGCGGAGGCGTTGAAGAACGGCACGGCGCGGGTGATCCATGCCGCCGGGGTGATGCAGGACGGGTTGACGTTTCACATCCCGGATTCGGATGCGATGCCGGAGCCGCGATCGATTGGGGATGCGTTTTCGCCGGCGCGGGACGAGCATCTATTGATGCTGGCGATCCCGCGGCGGCGGCCGGACGGCTTGAACTTTCAGATCGGCGACGCCTCTGGAGGGGGAGACGCGCGATTTGTGGCGGAGAGCTGTCTGCTGCGAGACGAGACGAACGGGCTGGACGAGCGGGCGGTGCGAATCGGGCGGAAGAATTTCCGGTTGCTGCTCGATTCGGAAGTAGACGAGCGGATGACGGCGCTTCCGCTGGGCCGGATCCGGCGAGACGGAAGCGGGCGTTTCGCCTACGAGGAGAGCTACATACCGCCGTGCGTGGAGATTGCGGCAAGCGATCATCTGCTGTTGATGCTACGGAACCTGGTGGGAGCACTGGACGAGAAGAGCGTGGCGTTGGCGACAGCGTTCCGGCAGGATGCGCAGGCGCTGGCCGATCAGGCGCGGCGGGATTTGGCGTCGTTCTGGTTTCTGCACACGATCCATTCGAGCCTGGGATTACTGCGGCATTTGTCGCTGACGCGGCGCGGGCATCCGGAGGATTTGTACCGGGAATTGTCGCGGCTGGCGGGAGCGCTGTGTTCGTTTTCGACGCAGACGCATCCGCGGGATTTGCCGCTCTACGATCATCATCAACTGACGGAGTGTTTCGAGGCGCTGGAGAGGCACATACGGATTCATTTGGATCTGGTGGTACCGACCAATTGCGTGGTGATTCCGCTGGAGCAGGTGGAGGATTATTTCTGGGCGGCGGATGTCAAGGATGCGCGGCTGATCGACCGGTCCCGCTGGATGCTGGGGATCCAGTCACCGGCGGGGGAAGCGCGAGTGATCGCGGGGACACCGAAGCTGGCGAAGTTGTGTTCCGACAAGTTTGTGCGCGAGCTGGTACGACGGGCCGTGCCGGGATTGCCGTTGACGCATTTACCGGTGCCGCCGCCGCAGGTACCGGTGCGAGTGGAATCGCAATACTTCGGGATCACGAAGACGGGACCGTGTTGGGAACATATCGTTCAGACGCGCCGGGTAGGGATCTACGTTCCGGGAGAACTTCCAGCGCCGCAGATGGAGCTAGTTGTATTGGTTGAAAAAAGCTGAGGATGGATGCAGCCCGCCTACACAGATCTAGCACCGCTCCGTTCCGACAGACTTGCCATTGTCTTTCAGGAACTGCTCACCGTGATTGTCCGGGTGAGAGCGAACAGACAGCCGATCCAGCAAGTGGATCATTTCCGAAACCAGGTGAGGGAGGCGCTGCTGGCGGCGCAGGAAGAAGCGGTGCGGGTGGGGTACACGCGGGACCAGGCGTTCCGGAGCGCGCAAGCGTCAGCGGCGTTTCTTGATGAATCGGTGCTGAACTCGCCGAATCCGGCGTATCAGGCGTGGGCGGGACATCCGCTGGGTCCGGAATTTTTCCAACAGCACGTGGCGGGCGAGGTGTTTTTTCTGAACATCCGGGATTTGCTGTCGGGCGAGGAATCGCAGCAGAACGCGGACCTGCTCGAGGTGTATCTGCAGTGCCTGCTGTTGGGATACAGGGGACGATTCGGTGGTCGCGAAGGAGACGTGCGGGCGATCACGGACCGAATCAGCGAGAAGATCACACGGATCCGCGGAGGGTCCCCTTGGATTGTGCCGCAGTGGATGCCGAACGGGGAAGCTGCGCCGCGGGAATCGAGTGTGTGGAACCGGCGATTGCGTTGGATAGCGGCCGGTAGCGCGGTGCTGGTGGTGTTGAGCGTGGCGGTGTATTTTCTCCTGTTGCGATCGAGCTTAGGCAGCATCGCAGCGGTGCATGTTGCGGGGGCAATCGGATGCTGATTTACGTAATCACGGGACTGGCCCTTGCCGTATATGGCTTGCTGGTGTGTCTGCTGACGGGACGTTCTTCGCTGGAAGGCGCGGACCTGCTGCTGCTGCGCATCGGGCTATGGGTGATCGGCGCGGTGATCGCGATTGTAGCGGTGTTTCTGGTGCTGCGAAGGCGGAAGGCATCGCCGCGCGCGGCGGCGGATGTACCGGAAGAGATTTCGTTCCTGATCCGCGAGGCGAACCAGCGGTTGAATGCATCGTCGAAAATAAGGAGCGGAGCGGGCAAGGTGTC
>JBGSME010000048.1:0-3004 GCA_041740335.1 Bryobacteraceae bacterium
CGAGCCGCGATACTCTGTTACCTGACCATATGAATATTGACAAGGTCGAGTCATTCCTGCTCTCCTACCCGATGCCGGAACCCATCGTGCTTCCCTACTATGGCGGGGAGCGCACGATTCTGAAGCGCGACGCGCTGTTCATCCGCGTGCGCGCCGATAACGGGCTGACCGGGTATGGTCCCGGTCAAGGCAGCGAAACCACGCATGAACGGATCCGCGATGTGGTAGCGCCTTTTCTCAGAGGGCGCCGTCTCGCCGATCCGGACGCGCTACGGGTGCTTTTCATGAGCGTTGCCGGGGCCGATCCGGAAACTTTCAAGGCGTACTGTTCGGTGGAAGTGGCGCTGTACGACTTGCTGGGCAAGGAACTGGGCGTGCCTGTTTCCGAGCTTGTAGGCGGCCGGGTGCGGGAGACGATTCTGCTCTACGGAAGCGCGGGGATGTACCAGCCGCCGGAAGCCTACGCAGAGGAAGCGGCGGGAATCGCCGGCCTGGGATTCCGGGCGTATAAGATGCGGCCAGCGCTGGGACCGGATGACGACATCAAGACGATCCGGCTGATGCGCGAGGCGGCCGGTGCGGGTGTGGACCTTATGGTGGACGCGCATTCCTGGTGGCGGATGGGGGATAGGAGCTATGACGCAGCTACGGTGACGCGGGTTGCGGAAGCAATGGCGGAATACGAGATCGCGTGGCTGGAAGAGCCTCTGCCACCGAGCGACCACGCCGCCTACACGGCCCTTCGCGCGCTTGGCCATGTTCCGATCGCAACGGGCGAGCATGAGCCGGACGAAGCCGGGTTTCTCGATCTGATCGCGGGCGAGTGCGCCGACTTCATTCAGGCCGATGTGGTTTGCCAAGGAGGATTCACGATGTCGCGCCGGCTGTTTGGCGAGATCGCGCGCGCCGGGCTGCGATTCGCGTTTCACAGTTGGGGCACGGATCTCGAAGTGCTGGCCGCGGCACATCTGGGCGTGTGCTGGCCGGAGAGTGTCGTTGAGTGGCTGGAGTATCCGGTTTATTCGACGGCGCGGCTGAAGACGATGTATCCGTTTCCGCTGGCCACCGAGATTCTCAAGCAGCCGCTCGACATTGTGGATGGATCGTTACGGGTTCCGATCGGGCCGGGGCTGGGGATCGAGGTCGATGAGTCGGTGATCGAACGGTATCGGTGGATCCCGGGTCCGTGGTCGTTCTTCAAGTTGATCTCGCCGCCGCAGACCTTTGCGGTGGTTTCCGATCACAGCATTCCGTGGGCGGGCGACGAGGATCGTTGAGAAGGGTTCCCGATAGTCGCACCTTTTTGAAAGAGATTGCAAGGCCGCGCCGGGCGCAGATCACACGCGAGAAGTCGTCTTTAACCGTCCTATCCCAAGCGTGAGCACAGCCAGTGATCCGAGGGCGGTGCCAGTTGCATTCGCTTGTGGCTCCCGGGCTGACGGGTTGGAACGAAC
This sequence comes from Bryobacteraceae bacterium, assembly GCA_041740335.1. GTDB lineage: Bacteria > Acidobacteriota > Terriglobia > Bryobacterales > Bryobacteraceae > DSOI01. The sequence continues at coordinate 1,455 of JBGSME010000048.1, forward strand.
GAATCCATGCTGTTCCAGGATCTTACGGATTTCCGAGCAGTCATTTGTCGGGCATCAGGCATGCGTCCAGCTTCCGCTTTCCAGGCGACGCGCATGCGGGATGCTGACGACAACTCCGCTGGTAGGAAGGCGAGGGCAGTCTGCCACCGGCGCGTTTGCCGTTAGTGAAACGAAAAAAGGGCCGCGGGCCCCGGGTGGTGACCCGGAATCCGCGGCCGAGTGCAGGCGAGGCGGCCTACTTAAAGTTCGCTTCTACGGACTTGTCGGCGGTCATCGTCACCGTGCAAGTGAGCGATGAACCCGAGCATGCCCCGGCCCAGCCCTTCCAGAGCGAGCCTGGATCCGGAGCGGCCGTCAGTGTTACCGAAGTACCGGAGGAGAATGACTCCGAGCAACCGCCCGAGGTCAATCCGCAGCCGATGCCGGACGGCGCACTTACGATGGTGCCCTTACCCTTGCGGCTGACGGTGAGCTTGAAGGTGGAAGTGCTGCCACCGCCGCCGCCGCCACCGCCGCTGACACTGATGGTCACCGGGAGCGTGGCTTCGCCGCCCAGCGAGTTCCACACGGTCACCGTTGCCGGCGCCGTTGCGAGGACGATGGAGCCTTGGTAGATGCCAGCTTCAAACTGCATGGTGCCAAACGGCAGACCGTTGGTTCCGTACGTCAGGGTGCTGTTGGCAAGACTGGTTGTTGCGTCTACTTTGAGCATCTGAAGGTCGGGTTTGTACACAGCCGAGAGGATGGTTACGCTCGGCAGCGGATCGACCTGAACGGTGGTGGTCGCCTGGGATCCGTTGAAGGTGGCGCGCAGCGAGACTCCGCGGCTTCCGGGCACCACGGTTGTGGTGGCGGTTACGGTCGCGATGGCGGACCCTTTCGGAATCAGGATGGAAGGAGGAACCTGGACGGCCGAGTTTCCGCTGCTGAGGCTGACGGTTGCGCCGGCTTGATCGCGGACGAATGTGCTGAGCAGGACCTGGAAGCTGAAGGCCTGCCCGCCGACCACTGTGGCCGGCGCCGAGACTGCCTGCACGGATACCACGGGAGCGGGACTGAGGGTGACGTTTGCCGTGGTGGTGATGCCGTTCATGGTAGCGGTGACGGGGACCGTTGTTGGCGCCGTGACCGTAGTTGTGGTTGCGGTAAAGCTGCGCAAACTGGCGCCCTGCGGCAGAGTTACCGAAGCGGGCAGCACGAGGCGTGCAGGGTCACCGCTGGTGAGAGTGACGACAGCCCCACCGGCCTGCGCGGGGATGTTCAACGTGACCGTACCCGTGGTGGAGAACCCTCCCTCGACGGCGTTGACGGACACGGCGGAGAGCTTCACCACCGGAATTACCGACAGTGACGCGACCTTGCTGACGACGCCATCGGAGACGTAGAGTTTGATGGCCGCCGGGGCGGTGAGACCAGTGCCGGGCACGGGGACCGGGAAAGTGGCCGTGCTTTGACCCGCCGCGATGGTTACGGAAGCGGGCGTGGGCAGAGCCCCAGGATTCGTGCTGAGGAACGTCAGCGTGAGGCCACCGGCCGGCGCCGGCCCGGCC
>JBGSME010000049.1:0-3108 GCA_041740335.1 Bryobacteraceae bacterium
GGGCCATCGCCGTGGACGCGCGGGGCGGGACGATTCGCCGAGGAGCGGCTGATCCTTTTGGGGAAGGCTCGTGTGTATCAGGCGCGGGCGTTCGGGAACCTGGAGAAATTCGCGGAGGCGGAAGCGCTGGCACGGGCGAGCTACGAAGCGTTTCCGAGTGCCGAGGCGGCGCGCGAAATTGCGCGATGGCTGGACCGGCAAGGCAAGACGGCGGAGGCGCTGGCGTATCTGGCCGATGCATTCATGATTCCGGATCCGAATGCGACGGCGGAGGACCGGCGGAAGGATCGCGCAAGGCTGGGCGAGTGGTGGGCCAAGGTGAAGGGGTCCGCGAACGCGGGGTTGGGTGATCTATTGCTGAGCGCTTATGACCGCACGGCGGGGCTAGTGGACGCGCATCGCGCGGAGATGAATAAGATCGATCCGAACGCGAGCGCAGAGGCCGTGAATCAGTTCACGTTGACCGGTATCGGCGGCGATAAGCTGGCGATGGCATCACTGGCGGGCAAGGTGGTGGTGCTCGATTTCTGGGCCACGTGGTGCGGGCCGTGCCGGGCGCAGCAACCGCTGTACGAAGAAGTGAAGAGCCGGTTCGCGGGCAACGGGGACGTGGTGTTTCTGAACATCAATACCGACGAGGCGCGGGGGCTTGTGAAGCCGTTCTTGGATCGTGAGAAGTGGAACAAGACGGTCTACTTCGAGGATGGGCTGGCGACGTTTCTGCGAGTTTCGTCGATACCGACGACGGTGATCCTGAACCGGAAGGGCGAGGTTGCGTCGCGAATGAACGGTTATGTTCCGGAGCGCTTCGTGGACGTGTTGACCGAGCGCGTGAAGCAGTTGCTGGAGGAAAAGTAAGGCTGTGTTTGAGCGCGTGGTCTGGATCGTGCTCGATAGCGTGGGGATCGGCGAAATGCCGGATGCCGCGGCCTACGGCGATGTGGGCAGTGACACACTGGGCAATATCGCGCGGCAGCGGCGGCTGCATCTTCCGAATCTGTGCCGCTTGGGACTGGCGAACATCCGGCCCTTCGAAGGGTTGAGCGCGGTGGCGGCGCCGGACGGAGCGTATGGGCGGTGCGCGCTGGCATCTCCGGGAAAAGACACGACGACGGGCCATTGGGAGATGGTGGGCATTCATCTCGAAAAGCCGTTCCCGCTCTATCCGAACGGATTCCCTGGCGACGTGATGGAGCGCTTTGCGCTTGCGGCGGGCAAGAAGGCGCTTGGGAACAAGGCGGCATCGGGCACGGAAATCATTCGCGAGTTGGGCGAGGAGCACATGCGGACCGGGCGGCCGATTGTGTATACGTCGGCCGACAGCGTGTTTCAGATCGCGGCGCATGAGGAGGTGATTCCGGTTGCGGAGTTGTACCGATTGTGCGAGGCGGCGCGGGAGATCCTGCGCGGTGAGCATGAAGTGGGCCGTGTGATTGCGCGACCGTTTGTGGGAAAGCCGGGCGGATTCACGCGGACGGCGAACCGTCATGACTATGCGGTACCGCCGCCGGCGGGCATGCTGCTCGATGTCTTGCGGGAGGCCGCGGGTGTGGCGGTGACCGGGGTGGGAAAGATCCACGATGTGTTTCTGGGGCGGGGGATTGGGCGGTCTTTCCGGACACGCGACAACGCGGATGGGATGACGAAAACGATGGAGGCGATGGCATCGGGCGGCGGGGGATTGATCTACGTGAACCTTGTGGACTTCGATCAGCTCTACGGGCATCGCAACAATGTAGAGGGGTACGCGGCGGCACTCGAAGCGGTGGACGCGTGGGTGCCTGTGCTTGAATCGAAACTCGGCGAACGTGATGTTGTCATATTGACGGCGGATCATGGATGTGACCCGACGACGCCTTCCACCGACCATTCGCGCGAGTATGTTCCGTTATTGGTGACGGGTGCGTGTGTCCGGCGCGGGATGGATTTGGGAACGCGGGCGACGCTGGCCGACATCGGGCAGACGGTGGCCCAGAATTTTGGAGCGACAATCCCGTATGGTACGAGCTTTTTGTCTAGCATTGCTGCTTAGCGCGTTGCTTGCAGCGAGGCCGCTGCTGGTGATTTCGATCGATGGAATGGACCATCGCTATCTGCGCGATGCGGACAAGATGGGCCTGAAGATCCCGAACATCCGGAAGCTGATGGCGGAGGGCGCGTGGGCTGAGCGCGGCGTGACCGGCGTCTATCCGACAGTGACGTTTCCGTCGCACACGACCATGGTGACGGGTGTCCGGCCGGATCAGCACGGGATCGTAAACAACAACACTGCGAGCGGCGAACGGTATTTCTTCGCGCATTACTTGAAGGCGCCCACGCTATGGGATGTGGCGCACAAGGCGGGCATGAAGACCGGTGCGGTGCACTGGCCGGTGACGGTGGATTCAAAGACGATGACGTGGGACTTTCCGGAGCACTTCCAGCGGCGCAAAGGTGCGGCGATGGATTGGGCGTCGACGGCGGAGAAGGCTACGCCGGGGCTGGTGGATCGGATGATCGCGAAGTTTCCGTCGATGCCGCAGGAGTGGGTGGACGATCGTGTGCGGACGCTGGCGGCGATTTATTTGCTGAAGTACGAGAAGCCGGATCTGGTGTTGCTGCACTTGATTGATCATGATGGCGAGGCGCACTATACCGGCCCGTTTTCGATGCATGCGAAAGCGGTGCTGGAGTATCAGGATGAGTTACTGGGGCAGATTCTGGCGGCGCGGCCGAGGGAAATGGCGGTGGCGCTGGTGAGCGATCACGGTTTTGAGCGCGTGGACGAGGTGATGAATCTGCACGCGGTGATGAAGAAGGACGGGGTGACCGGAAAGATCCGGGTGTCGGGATCGGTGGTGACGACAGACGATGCGGAGGCGGCGGGGTATTTGCGGAAGTCGGCATTGGTGACAGAGATTCCTATTGCGGAGTGGAAGCGATTCGTTCCAACGGCGCCTGCGCCGAGGGCGGTGTTTCAGGCGAGGACGCATCTACAGTTCGCGCGGGCCGAGGATGCGCCGATGAGTGCGAAGCCGGAGGAAGCGGGAACGCATGGGTATTGGCCGCTGCGGGACGACTACCGGTCGACATTGGTGTTGTGGGGGCCGGGCGTGAAGGCGGGCCGAT
>JBGSME010000050.1:0-4255 GCA_041740335.1 Bryobacteraceae bacterium
GGCGACTCAAGGCTGGGATTGGAGGCGGGCGCGGAAATACGTTCCGGCCGCGATGCCCGTTCCGAGTTCGGTGAGTCGCTGGCGCCGGAGAAGGCGGATGGCGAGACGCTCGGGTCCAGTATATTGTTCACGTCGAAGCTCCATCGCAAGAAGATGCCGTTCCGTCCGCCGGCCTGGGCGCGCAAGGTTACCGCGGAAACGTTGCGGCTGCGCAAGATCAACAATTGGGACTACGGCTATTGGTGGATCGAATGGGGCGGCGACCGCGACATCATCGGCGACAACGAACTGATTCGGTTCGAACTGCTTTCGATCGTGATGGGCGTTTGGGATCACATCAAGAATAGCGGGTTGTATCCGGAGTCCGATTACTACGCGATTGACTGGGTGGGGATGATGCCCGGCAAACGCGGCAGCCGGCGCTTGGTGGGCGATCACATGCTTACGCAGCAGGATCTGATGAAAGGGAGACTGGAAGACGCGGTGGCGATGGGCGGCTGGCCGATGGACGATCATCCCCCAGGCGGCTTCGATCGCGCCGACCTCGCCCCTACGGTGCAGATGAAGACGCCGGAAGTGTTCTCCATCCCCCTCCGGTCGCTCTACAGCAAGAACGTGTCGAACCTGATGATGGCTGGCCGCAACATCAGTTGCACGCACGTTGCGTTCACTTCCACGCGCGTGATGGCGACTTGCGCGGCTGTGGGGCAGGCCACGGGAACGGCGGCGGCGCTTTGCCTCAGCAAAGGCATCGGTCCCCGTGAACTTTACCGGAACAAGGATCTGCTGTCGGGCCTGCAGCAAAAGCTGTTGCGCGACGATCAGTCGATGCCGTGGATCACCAACAACGATCCGCTGGATCTTGGGCGCGCGGCGAAGATAACAGCGTCGGCGGAGCGCGACGACGCGCCTGCAGTGAATCTGGGGGACGGACATGTTCGTGACGTTCCCAGGGGCCAGAAGCATCATTGGGCCGCCAAGATCCCGGACGGCGGCGTGTGGGTGGAACTGCGTTGGCCCTCGGCGCGGAAGGTGGGCGAGGTTCGGATCACGTTCGATAGCGGTTTCCAGCGCGAATTGACGCTTACTTCGAATCCAGCCATTCAGCACGGCATCCTACGGCAGGCGCAGCCGGAAACGGTTCGCGATTATGTGTTGGAAGCGGCTGTGGGAGGCGGTTGGAAACAGGTGGCCCAAGTGACCGGCAATCACCAGCGGCTGTGCGCGCACAAGTTCGAGCCGGTGGAGACCGATCGTGTCCGGCTGCGGATCACGGCCACCAACGGCGACGAATACGCGCGTGTGTTTGAGATTCGTTGCTACGCATGAACGAGGTTCGCCAATGAAGATCGCCACTATCGAAGCGATTCCAGTGCGGATGGCGCGGGATCTGGATGCGGCCACGGGCACGGCTGGTTCGCCGAATCTGCTACTCGGGGAAGGCGACTACCGCTGGTCGAGTGACTATCCGTGCCTGTACCCCACCCACATCGAAACCGCGCTGGTGCGCGTCACGTTGGATTCCGGGCTGGTTGGGTGGGGCGAAGCGCAAGCACCGCTGGCGCCGGAAGTGGCATGCATGATCGTGGAGAAGTTGCTGCGGCCGGCGATTGAGGGCGACGCTTTCGAAGGGGCCCGCGAGGACATCGAACGCCTCTGGAGCCGGATGTACGCCGCCATGCGGGTCCGCGGTCAGACGGGCGGCTTCATGCTCGATGCGATTAGCGGCGTAGATTTGGCGCTGTGGGATTTGGCGGGCAAGATCGCCGGCAAACCGGTGGCCGCGTTGCTGTCGGAATCGCCCAGGAAGACCGTACCGGCGTACTTGAGCGGCGTGGCGGGCGCTACGTTGCACGACAAAATTCACTATGCGGACCGCTTTCACCAGGATGGGTTTCGGATTTTCAAGATCTATCATGGGTCCGACTGGGGAGCAATTCTCGATCAGGTGGACGCGTTGCATGACCGGCTGAGCGGCGATGTGGAAGTGGCGGTGGATGCGCTGTGGCATGTGTTGCCGTCCGACGCGGTGCGCCTCGATTCGCACGATGCTCTGTGGCTCGAGTGCCCGCTGATGCCGGAAGAGTTTGCCGCGCATCTGGAACTGGCGCGCCACCTCAGCACGCCGCTGGCGTTGGGCGAGAGCTATCGGACGCTGCGCGAACTGGAGCCGTTTTTCGATCGCCGGGTGATGGGCTGGGTGCAGCCCGATCTGGGACGCGTGGGTATCACCGAGAGCATGCGGATCGCGGCGAGGGCAGCGTCGAGCGGTGTTCGCGTGGTGCCCCACGTCAGCATCGCGATGGGTCCGCAGATTGCCGCCGCGATTCATTTCGCCGCGGCCGCGCCTGCCTGCGAACTGTGCGAGTACAACCCGAAGGTGCTCGAAGTGGCCAACCGCTTCGTGGATGAGCCGATCCGTTTGGAAGGCGCTTCCTACGTTGTGCCGGACCGGCCCGGTTTGGGTATCGACGTCCGGATTTAGGCGCGGAGGTCGTAACAGAGGAGCCGCGGACCGGTGCCTCTAATCGAGTCGCGGGTGTTCTGGCTGACATACAGCAGACCGCGGCTCAGCACCGGAAGCGCCCACGATTCACGGGCCGCGAACAGCCACGTCCGCGAGATTTGCTTGTAGCCTTTTGGCGTCAGGCTCAGCCAGAGCAAGTGGCCGAGTTCGCCGAGGCAAAGAAAATCGCCATCCACCGCCAGCAACGTTCCTCGAAACGTGCCGAGCGTTTGCTGCCGTTGCTGCCCGTTGATCTCGAATGTTTCGGTCCACTCGGGGGTCTCACGCCAGGCGATTTTTCCGGTCTTCGGATCGAGGCACGCCAGCGATGCATCTGGTTCGTTTCGCCCGTCGAATCCGAAAAGAGCACCGTCTTTGTAGACCGGCGTGTTGAAGTGGAGCCCGAACTCGGGCGTGGTGAACAGGACCTTATGCCGGAAGTCCGGCGTGATCTCAAGCAGCGCGCCGCCTGTTTTGTACGTGGCGGAAATGAAGACCTTGTTATCGAAAATGACCGGGCATGAGGCGTTTACAGATTCGTAGCTCTTTGACCGCCAGGGAAAAGTGAAGTCGACTTTGCCGTTAGCCGGATCGATCGAAAGCAGGCCTCCCACGGGTGGGTTTGACTCGCCGCCGGCCAGCACGAAAACGCGACGCTTGCCATGGACCACGGCAGGGATCGGCGAGGCATAACTGGGGCCCCATTCATTGCCCGCGCGCCACGCTTCCTTGCCGTTGCTTTTGTCGAGCGCGATCACGCAGGGCCCACCCGGCGCCCCGGCGTTGAGTATCAGGAGATTCTCCTCGATCAGCGGAGTGGACGCGGTGCCGAAGAAATCCTGTGGGACTTTGTATTCCTTGTTGATGTCGCGCTTCCAGATCACCTTGCCGGAAGCCACTTCCAGGCAGTGCAGCACTCCTTGCGCGCCCACCGTGTAGACGCGTTCGCCATCGATGACAGGCGAGGCGCGGGGCCCGTTGTTGTAGCCGTAGCGATCCTCGAAGGTGGTGGGGTATTGATGCTGCCAGATCCTGTTTCCCGTTTCCGGATGCATGCACTCCACCGATTCCGAACCTCCGGCGCGATGGAGGAAGACCAATCGCTCACCGGCGATGGCGGGCGATGCATAGCCTGTTCCTTTTTGAAATTCCCACAGCAGCGGCGGAGGCAGCTTCCGCGATAGCTTGGTTTCCGTTGATGTGGCGTTGTGCGCGGGCCCGAGAAAGTCCGTCCAATCGTGTGTTACGGCCGCCTTGGAAAGAGCGCGCGGCTTTCGATGAACTGTAACGCTGGGATTGCCGGCCGGTTTCTGAAACAGCGCCGGCGCAAGGAGAAAAGACCGTCGTCTCACTTGGCCATGATACCCTTCCGGCGAACGCGCTACGGCGAATCGGGGGAATCGATGGTCTCCCACTTCATGCGGAGCCCCTTGGGGATCCTGGGTTTCCTGGCGTCCCAGTGCAGCACGCCTTCGCCGTGCGGTTTCTCTCGAACCAGAATGTCGAAGCGCTTCTGCCTGCGTTTGGTGAAAACAGGATCCATGCGCTTGGTCTGTTTGATCAGCCCCTGGGATGGGCCTGCTTCATGCATCGTGGCACTGAAGTCGTAAGAGGAGCCTGCACTGTCGAGCGTGTGAAATTCGAGGCCGACCACATAGTGCGGAAACGGGATCGCCTCCTTCTCCAGCCGCACCAGGCGGCCGTGTAGAACGGATCCTGCCGCGGCCAGCAGCTTGCCGTCCCGCATCA
>JBGSME010000051.1:0-3169 GCA_041740335.1 Bryobacteraceae bacterium
TCGCGCTGCTGCGGCGTCAGGACCGTTCGCGGATCGGCCAGAAACCGGTTCGTGAACCATGGCACCGCCCGCAGCGTCGAATTGTTGAAATATCCCGTGCCATGCATCGTGTTTGACCCGGACTTCATGCTCACGTTGGTCACAGCCCCCGCCGCATGACCGATGGCCGCATCGTAGGTGGCCGTCTGGATCTTGAATTCCTGCACCAAGTCCTGCGGCGGGGAAAATACCGCCACCCGATTGCTCATATTCGGCGACCCGTCCACCGACACTTCGCTCGAGCCGCCCCGCGTACCGTTCACGATCACCCCGGTGGCCGCGCCATTGTCCATCGGGTTGCCCGCGCTCCGGCCTCCGCTCGACAACACGCCCGCCGTCAAACGCGACAGGTAGAACGGGTTCCCCCCCACTACCGGAAATTCCGCCACCCGCCGCTCATCCATTACCAAACCAACACTCGCCGTCGACGTTTCGAGCAGCGGAGTCTCTCCGGTAACAACAACCGACTCAGCCAGATTTCCGATCTCGAGAACGAAGTCCAGCGCCATCCGGTCACCCACACGCAGTTCGATCCCGTTCCGCGAACTCTTCTTGAAACCCTGCAGTTCTACCGAAACGCTATAAATGCCCGGCAGCAGATATGGAATCTCAAACGATCCCGTTTCGTTGGTGGTTGACCCCGCCGGGGCGTTCGTGGCCGCGTTCACCGCGCGAACCGAAGCGCCGGTTACCAGCGCGCCGGACGGGTCAGTCACACGCCCGATGATAGTTCCGCGCGATTCCTGCGCGTTCAATCCAAAGGTCGCCACGCACAGCGCGGCAGCGAAACGCAGTTGGTTCCGATGCATTTTGAGACCACCTGAAGCAAGGTTGGAGGGAAAGCGGCCCTCAGACTGGTATTCAGGACAGTTCAAGAAAGTCAGAAACGCAATATTTTTAACGTTACTTATAGCGGCCATGCCGAAAAGCTCTGGACCGCCATGCACGAATACAAAAGGGGGCAGCCTGGCCGCCCCTCTGCCCTCTAACTAACGTTGCCCTCCATCAATCGAAACAAGGTTCCGCAGTACCCCGTCGAGCCCGCCGCGAACGGTGATCTTACCCACCTTCTCGGCAACCTTCTCGAGCGTCTCCAGTTCCTTCATCCGCAGCAACAACGGATTGCCTTCCATCAGCCGGGCCGTGTTCAACAGCGATCGCGTCGCAGCCGTCTCCTCGCGCCGGCGGATCAGGTTCGCTTGCGCTTGCTTTTCCGCCGCCACAACCTGGTTGAGGATGTCGCGCATCTCGCCCGGTAGCACGATGTCCTTGAGAGCGATGGCGCCCACCCGGATTCCCACGGCATCCATCTCCCGGCGCACCGCAGCCGCCACCGTCTCGTCGACCGTGGTCTTGTCGGCGAGAACCTCTTCGAGCGAACGCCGCCCAAGCGTCTCCCGCACCGCCAACTGCACGGTGCGATAAAGGTGCTCGGCGTAGTCCTTCACACCCTGCCGCGCCCTCACCGGATCGGCCACCTGGTACTCGGCCCATACGTTCACCCGGATGGAGACCTTGTCCTTCGTGAGGATCTCCTGCCCCGGAATCTCCAGCGTCTGACGCCGCACTTCAACCAGATCCACACGCGGCGTTACAGCCGCCGTCCAGAAGGCGTAAGTTCCCGGGCCGAGTTGGCGCTCGAAACGCCCGTCGAGATACAGCAGCCCGGCCTTGCCCTCGTCCACTACCGAGTAAGTCACCGGAGCGTCGCGGCCCATGCGGATCAACGCCGGAATCGCTGCCGCCGGAACATCCGGATTGATTCTGGCGTCAATCACCGCGTAGGTCACCTCCAACGGTCCGCGCCAGTAGAGAGCACGCCTCCCAGGGCCGTGGACGCGCGCCAGCTTCCCGTCGAAGAACACCAGCGCCACTTGCGCGTCGCCGGTCTCCACCCGGACAAAGTAACGCTCAGTTTCTGCAGGCCGCTCCTTGACAAGATAGTCCGCCCACGCGCCGTCGTAGACAGCCTCGTCGATGTTACGAGTATCAACAACCTTGCCGGAACCGAAAACCCAGTACTTTCCCGGGCCCAGGATCCGCTCGAAACGGCCATCGCGAATCACGATCGCCCGCTCGCGGTCACCCACCCGCAAACGCACACGGAACAACATGACACACCTCCAGATAGAAAGAAATGGGTTGGAAAATGGAACGGAGAGCGGTTTCCCGGACCCGGCTCCTCGTCTATCCAGCGGGCTTTCTCATTGCACCTGCCCGCGCCCGCCGCCCGGATCTCGCAACGTGCTCGATACCAAAATGGTCTCGTGACACGAACAATACCGGAGCGTTGGACTTGAGAGGGGTGTGAGAAGCTCAGAGCCGGAAGAGCGATGCCCAACGAGTCAGTAAACCAACTCGCTGCGGCTGGAACCGGGGCCGGGTTACCAACGGCAGGCGTTGACGCCTGGTTGAACAGCGGGATTCGAACCCGCCACCCACCGGTTTTGGGCCGGTTGCTCTAACCACTGAGCTATGTTCAGGGAATGGAGATCGCCCACGGACGCCGGCATGCGGTAGCTCATCGAGGCCGCACCAGCGAGGCATTTCGAACCTCGGCTTTTGGCGAAAGTAGACATAGTAATCTCCAGGACCCTAGTGTCTCGCAAGTCCCGGAAAATGTCAACCACCAATAAGTGGTGTTATCGAACTTTCACGATTTACCGCCCGAAGATGAATCGCCCCCGCCGCGGATCGGCGCCGCCGTCAAGCACGCCCTCCCGAACCAGGATCACCGTCGGCGCCGATGCGTTGCTCCAGTCGCCGCGCAGCTCTACCTTGTGGCCCAGTTCGGCCATTTTCTCCAACACGGCCGTGGGCATGCGTTTCTCAAAGGCTACTTTGCCGGCGTTGAACTCGTGGAAGGCAAACGACGCCTCGAAGTGTTCCGTACGCAGGCCACGAAGCTGCTGCTCGATCTGGGTGCAGAGCAACACGGCGACGAGTTCATTCTGCGAACGACAGTTGGCTGCTTGAAGCTCCACGTGAGCGACTATCCCGGCGAAGTGCTCGGCACGGTGTTCAGCAGGTTTGAGAATCCACAAGCCGCTGTGCGGCTTGTGGATTGCAACCGCTTCAGCGGCAAGTGGAACCATCATTATTTCGATGGCTGGGACGTTGAAACGGCGAT
>JBGSME010000052.1:0-5071 GCA_041740335.1 Bryobacteraceae bacterium
GCTGGCCAGCGGGCCGCCCGATCTCGGGAATCTCCCATCGCCGGGCGAGTTCGCGTGCATCGCCGTCGTCAGGACACAGGCCGTTGACGATGAAGTGATTGTCGCCGTGAACGAGGATTCCCTGAATGAGTGGCAAAGGCATATCACGGCCATCCGCTCGGTGAGGCCGATCGTGAGCTGTCACGACTATTTTCGCCGACCCTCGAGCCGGAGACAATAGAGAATGGCTCAAATTGTGAATTCCCGGTGCGTCTTGGCAGTCCGCGATCTCGAGGTGTCGACGCGTTACTACATGGATGTTCTCGGATTCCGAAAGGACCCGATCGACGCCGAGGGCTGGAGCTTCCTGACGCGCGACAGTTTCAGGGTGATGCTTGGCGAGTGCCGGGATGAGCGGCCAGCGGGCGAACTGGGCAACCATTCTTACTTTGCGTACTGGAATGTTGAGGGCGTGGATGACCTCTACCGGGAGTTGGTGGCCAAAGGGGCGCTGGTTTCATCAAAGCCAACAGACAAACCTTGGGGCCTGAGAGAGTTCGGTCTGCGTACACCGGACGGGCACAGGATTGTGTGTGGTGAGGCGATCTGAGAGTCCGAGGCAAGTACAAGATTCAAGCGCGGTGAAGCGGCCAATATTGGCCAGGGTGGTGGTTTTGGGCCAGGATCAACGCTGGTGTTCAACGAGTAACAGATTCGTGCTCAACGAGTTAGGAAATGGAATCCGGCTTGCATTCTCATAGGCTGAGAGGTGCAATGCAATGAAAACAAGATATGCATTGATGAGTGCCGCGATGCTGTTGGGATTTCCGTTGCTGGTGGATGCGCAGCCGCGCAACGGGCGCGATGGACCGGATGACGGCCGGCGAACGAGCGTTGGCGTGGCGCGCGTGACAGCCATCCATGGGGATGTCAGCAAGCGTCACGGCGAGGGAAATGCGATGGTCCGGGCCGATGGCGGCACTCCGCTGGTGAGCGGAGATTGGGTATCGACCGGGACGGCGTCCAGAGCGGAACTTCGACTGGACAATTCCAATTTCATCCGGCTTGGTCCGGAGAGCGAGGTACGGCTGCTGCAACTGGGCGAGCGATCGTTTCAGGTAGATGTGATTCGCGGCAGCGCTTCGTACACGATGCTGAAACACGGCGAGGCCGATATCGATTTGCGGACGCCGAATGGAAACATCGTGCCGCAAAAAGACGGAATCTATCGCGTTGAGGTGCTTGAGCCGACACGCAGCCGTTTGATTGTGCGCAAGGGCGAAGCGGAGGTGCTTACTCCCGGAGGCTCGATGATGGTGAAGAAGGGGAAGAGTGTTTCGCTTGACGATGCGGATAGGACGGTCCGCAAGAACGCGGCATCGGCTCCGGACAAAGACGGTTTCGATGAGTGGAACGAGCGGCGCAACAAGATTGTGGAGCAGGCGCGCGGGCCGGTTTACGGGGGTGGCGGGTGGTATCCGAGCCGGGTCCATCTGGGATTGGGATGGGGCTGGGGCCCGTACTGGGGTCCGTGGGGCTACAGCGGTTTGGGATATGGCGGCTGGGGCTATAGCGGCTGGGGATATGGCTACGCGCGGCCGCGCATCGTGATCGGCCACTCGCGGGGCGGGCGCCGGCGCTAGCGGCTGGCGACGCTTACATCGGTTGGGGAACGGAACCCGGGGGCGGAAGATCCACCGCGTCGACTTCGCCAAGGCGGCGGATATCGATGCCGAGGGAGCCGCCGGGTTCCTGTTCATAGATGTCGCGAAACTTTGCGCCCCATAGGAATTCCCCGGCGCCCTGGTAGGATCCGCGCACCTGGACGGTTTGTGAAAACGTTTCGTCGAGCGCGGAAAGCAGTACGAGGATCTCCGGATCGCTTTCGGACATTTCGTTCTCGGTTACGCCCCAGAACGGACTTGCTTCGTCGATGGGATGCACGATCACCCACTGGGTGGAAAGAAACGTGACGACGCTCCGTTCCAGGCGGAGCTGATGGAAGCGTCGAAGGCGGCGTCCATCCACCGTTTCCATGCGCGCCATGGCGACGGTGGCGGTGATGTCGGACAGCTCGTTCCGGCGTGCGTTTGCCACGCGGAACATCAGCGCTGCGCCGCCGCGGTAAGGAGCGAAGATTGCCTTCTCACTGAACGCCACCCGTGCCGTGGGACGGGAGAAGCGCGCGAACATCACGCCGGTGGCGAAGGCGAAGCCCAGCAGACCGAACAACGCCTCGATGGCAACAAGTATGTTGGCGGCTACGCCTTCGGGCGTCATCTTGCCGTACCCGATGGTGGCGACGGTCTGCACGCTGAAGAAGAACGCGTTGATGAATCGGCCGCCGAAATCGGTTGCTTCTACGCCGGAGAGCGCGCCGGGCCCGCAGAGAAGGTAGGCGGCGGCGAACAGAAGGTTGACGGCGAAATAGAGCCCGAGCACCATGGCGAAAAAAGTGCGCCATGAGACGGTGAGGAGTGTGTGATAGGGATGGAAGAACTCCTGCCAGCGGGCACCGGTGCGGCGGACGTTGAAGGTACCGTCGCGATTCATCAGCCGTTTACCAGAGAGTTGCGCGAGGCGGCCGCCTAGCCCGAGGTCGCGATTGGCGGCGGGCGCTTCGAACACCGAGCCCGGTGCATTCGCATCGTGTGCTGGATGGGATGTGGCCAAACCTTGATGATAACGCGCGTGATACGCTTGGCCGATGTTCCGCCTATTCGCCGCTATGGTCTTGTTGGCAGGTTTCGGAGTCGCCGGTCCGTGGAGTGTAGCCGACTCGTTCCGGCTGCGAAAGATCGCCGAACCGACGCCCTCGCCCGACGGACAGCGCGTGGCGTGGACGGAAACGTGGGCCGAGATGGATGGCGAAAAGAGCGAGTGGCGGACACAGGTGGTTATCGCCGCTGCCGATGGCTCCGCACGGCGCGCGCTCACGCGCAGTGACAAAAGCGCCGGGGCACTGCAATTCTGTTCCGGCGGTGAATTCCTTTATTTTCTCGCGGAGCGCAACGGAGGCAAGAACCTTTTTCGGATTCCGCTGGACGGCGGGGAAGCGGAGCAACTCACCGAGTGGAGTGGCGCGATCGGCAGCTATGCGGTGTCGCCAGACGGAAAACTGGTTGCATTGGCCGCGGCAGAAAAAGATGAGGATTTCGAGAAACGGAAGAAGGCGAAAGACGACTGGCGCGTGGTGAATGAGAAGCCGCGCAATCATTCGTTATGGTTGTTGACGCTGGATGGAAAGATGCCGGAGAAGCCCAAGCGGTTGCTCGCGGCGGGGGAGCATGTTTCGGGACTGGCGTGGTCGCCGGATTCGAAGGTGGTGGCGATTGAGCGGCGGCCGCGTCCGGAGGCGGATTTCGCGCGCCTCAGCGATATCGTGGCAGTGACGGTAGCCACCGGCGAGCCGTCTGTCATTGCGGCAAGCAGCGCTACGGAATCGGATCCGCACTACTCGCCCGATGGACGGTTTCTCGCGTACCTGGAACATCCGGGAGCGCGTGTGGATGGTGTGCGCGATCGCCTCAGAGACCTGCGGACCGGGGAGACGAGGCTGCTGGCGCCTACCGCCGATCAGCAGCCGAACATCGTCGATTGGAGCGCGGATTCGCATGCCTTGCTTTTCACCGAGGGCAGCGGCACCAGCCTGACCCTGTCGCGGTTACCCGTTGATGCTCCGCCGGCAGGGGTGTTCACGCCAGAGCGGGGAACGATGTCGGGAGTTCGATTGAGCGCGAATGGAAGGTTGGCCGCGTTCGCCCATGAGTCGCCGGATCAACCGGCGGAGGCGTTTGCGTTGGCGATGCCAGGGGGAACGCCGGTGCGGGTAAGCGCGGCGAATAGGGAATTGGAATTGCCGGCCGCGCCGCGCGTGGAGACGATCCGATGGAAGTCCAAGGACGGGATGGAAGTGGAAGGATTGCTGGCGTACCCGATGGGTGTGGCAGCGGGGACGAAAGCGCCGCTGGTGCTGCTGATCCATGGTGGGCCGTCCGGCGTATGGGCGCAGACCTATGCCGGCAATCCTGGGCGCTATCCGATCGCGCTTTTTGCCTCGCGCGGATACGCGGTGCTAATGCCGAATCCACGCGGTTCGTCGGCGTATGGTCTTAGGTTCCGGCAGAAGGTGGTCCAGGATTGGGGCGGCCGGGACTTTGAAGATCTGATGGCGGGAGTGGATCATGCGATTGCCATTGGAGTGGCCGATCCGGAACGGCTCGCGGTGATGGGGTGGAGCTACGGCGGCTATATGACGGCGTGGACGGTGACGCAGACCAAGCGGTTTAAGGCGGCAGCGATGGGAGCAGCGATCACCGATCACGTGAGTATGTACGGTACACAGGATATTCCTTCGGTGTACGAAGATTACTTCGGCGGCCCGCCGTGGCAGTATCGTGACGTGTATGCGCGGAGTTCGCCGATCCAGTTTGTGGAGCGCGTGGTGACGCCGATGCTGATCCTGCATGGGGAAGACGACCATCGTGTGCCGGTGACGCAAGGGTACGAATTCCGGCGGGCACTCGAGAGGCGCGGCGTCCCGGTTCGCATGGTGACCTACCCGCGGCAGGGCCATACGGTGACGGAACCGAAGCTGCAAAAGCATGTGATGGAAGAGCACGCTGCCTGGGCGGAGAAATATCTGGGGGAATAAGTTTGGCATTGCGGCCATGGACAAAGCGTTGCGGGTGTGATTTACTTTGCTCATGAGCAAAACACGCGCACTGAGCGCCGCCGGACTCGCTGTAGCCTTCGCGTTTTCGGCGTTCGCGGAAGTAAAAATCCAACAGGGGTCGGGCAAAATTTCGGTGGAGATCGACGGCAAGCCGTTCACCGAGTTCTACGTTTCCGGCACCGACGTGACCAAACCATTTCTCCATCCACTGCGCACCAGCGATGGAAAGATCATTTCGCGGGTTTGGCCGATGGAGGAAAAAGAGGGCGAGGCGAAGGATCACGTGCATCATCAGGGCCTCTGGTTTTCGCACGGCGACGTGAACGGCGTGGATTTCTGGGCCAACCACCCGTCGCAGAAGGCTACCAACAAGGGCACGATCGAACTCGAGAACATCCGGACCGCGGAAGGCGGCGA
>JBGSME010000053.1:0-2479 GCA_041740335.1 Bryobacteraceae bacterium
ATTGATCTGGAACTGCCCGACGGCGACGAGTCCCGCGAATTCGACCGTGGCAGGGGTTGTGCCGATGGTTGCGGTTACGCCCGAGACGCCAGACACGCCAACGATCACCCCCGCAGGAGATGGCGCGATGGCGGTGGCGTAGAGCGCGACGCGATCACCAGGAATCGCTTTGCGGACGGCGCTACCGGAGACAGCCGGATCGCCGACAACGATGGTAGTGTTGGCATACACCGCGGCAGGGTATGTCTTGGCTCCGACTGCATAGCCGAACAAACCGGGTGAGGATTCAACAGCTTGAGCAGTGATCTTTGTGCTTGCAACGCCGTTGCGGATTGCCTGCACGGTAACGGTTCCAGAAACGCCAGCCGGAACCTGGAAGGAAATCTGCGTAGGGCTGATGAAGTAGACTGCGGCTGGCAGCCCGTTGACCTTCACTTCAACCCCGTCGAGTGAGGTTGGGAGATTGTTGCCGCTGGTGAAGTCTGAACCTTGCCAAATCCGGGTGGTTGCGGCCAGGTTTGTTCCTTTCACTTGTGCCCAGGAGCCGGGAACCAAGCCCGGTCCGTACGTGGCTCCATTGGCTACGCTACCCGCCGTAAGCGCGGGTGGCTGCCCCACGGGGGTGGCTAGAGCGATTCCCCGAATTCCATTCTCCAACTCGTATCCAAAAACAATCTGACCACTGTTATTCAAGTATCGTGAGCTGACCGGAACGGCGCCCGGAGCGTTGCCGACAGCTTTTAGGGCCGCCCCAAATAGTGTGTCCCCACGAGCTATCACCTTGTCACGAGTCGGATCTGGACCGGTAAACAGCCCTGACCCAAAGTTGTATAACGCAGTGAATGCTATGTCTCCAGAGTCATTAATTGCGGGTTCTGAAAAGAAATAAAACGAGGGCACCATCGACTGAACAACAACTCTACTAATTTGGCCAGCCGAGCGCCTGAGAATGCTGCTGTTTCCACTAGTCTGGAAAGCGGCGGCAACAAGATCCCCCTGGTTGTTCAATCCAACACTCCAGTAGCTTGTTTGCGGACCGATTTCCGTAAGGCTCCAAACAGCGGTAATGTTGCCATTCGACGCCAAAAGAACCTTACCTTCAAACGGCGGGACGGCATCCACCATTGCCAGGGCTGCGCTATCGTTTATGGAAATGTGAGGGATGTAGGGCGAGATATTTGTTAGGTCAGATCGTCGGGCGATCACTTCATACGACGTTCCGTCTGTGATGAAGGCCTGACCGTCGCCGTTCCGAAGGTTTGCCGTGAAGGCCACGCGCCCTTGATTGTTGATGGATACGAGCCCGAAGCCTGTAAACTCTCCCGTAGAGTCGTATAAGACTTTATTTTGGCCACTGGATACCGTGCGTAGGGAAGCAACGCTCTGCTCCACAATCGTATATGCGATTACTCCGCTATTGTTGATCGCTGGGACTGGCGAGTAAACGGATTGGCTCAGAGGAAGTGGATTGTCAACAATGAGGTTGAGCCCCCCGCCAGAAAACGTGTAGATAGCCATGCGGTTCCCATTGCCCCGGACAGCAGTGAATACGACCACACCAGCATCGTTAATCGATGGTGAACCGAAGGACAAGTAGGGACCATTGGTATCCGCGATGTTTTGGAAGGTGTACTCACGAGCACTCACAACTAGGCTTGTTATTAAGAAGAGGGGAAGGACGACGAGAGGAAACCGCATCGAGAGCAATTGTACCAGTGGCCTGGCTACAACGATAGTCGAACTTCCTTTCCGGGGTAAGGTCCTCAAACCGTAATGCAGCGTGGCCAGTCGCGCCGAGCTGTCAATGGCCTGCCCGCTCCAAGAAATCCGTGTTAACCGTTCCCCTCCCTTCGGTTCGGTGACCGCCCCGGACTCCAGGGTCGATATCGGCCTGACGACACGCTTCTCGCTTTTTTGGAATCGCTGTAATTATGCCGACCACTAGCGCCGGATTGTGCCGGAGCCACGGGGTTCCGGCATCGAAGGCGGCATAAGACGCACTCTTTGGACGCAAGAGCTGGGGCGACGAAGGCTACGCCATCGAGGAGCTGGTGGCCGATCTGGAGCTCACGCGGGGTACGCCAGACGAGGTGCGCGAGGGATCATGCCTCCTACATCGCTTCCTGGCTCAAAGTCCTAAAGGGCGACAAGCGTGCCATCTTCAGCGCCGCCAGCCACGCGCAGCGAGCCGCCGATTACCTTCACGGTATGCAACCTGGGGAACCAGAGCCGCAACCGGACGCCGAACCGGAGGGGCCGTGAGGCCTTGCCCTCCTTACGGGCCTACAGGGAACGAAATGCCAGCCTGTGAGTCCTTGCCATTGTAGTGAATGACGATGGGGTATTCGCCCGGTGGAAGGTTAGGCACCACGATATTGATCTGGAACTGCCCGACGGCGACGAGTCCCGCGAATTCGACCGTGGCAGGGGTTGTGCCGATGGTTGCGGTTACGCCCGAGACGCCAGACACGCCAACGAT
>JBGSME010000054.1:0-4330 GCA_041740335.1 Bryobacteraceae bacterium
GCCGGCGGTCTGGCCGAGAAACTGGGTGAACGAGAACCCGCCGATCTCGCGTGAGGTGGAGAGCGAGGCAAGGTCGAGGGCATTGGCATTGCCACCGGGAGCATCAATCGAGGCCGCCGCGAGTTCGCTCTCGGAGATGGCGGTTACCTCGAGGGTCGAGGCGGCGCCGGCCGTGTCGTCGTAGGTGAACAACTCCACGCCGGGGAGTCCGTCGCGATCAAGGCCACCGGTAAGAACCGCGTTGACGCGGTCCGCCACGGAGGCAGCCAAGGTATCGATTTCGGCGATGAGACCAGTGGTAGTACCGTTGCGGAACTCGAGGAGTCCCTTGAGTTTTCCGGCTGTGATCTGGCCGGTGATATCCTTGCCGGCATTGTCCCGGAGTACAAGAATATTGCCGCTGGTATCGGCGGAAACGGGGTAGTGCCTGTCGGCAATGACAAGCGGGCTCTGCCCGCCCAATTGAACGGTGAATGAGCCATCGTCGGAGCGGATGAGATCGAAATCGACGATTCCCGATAGATCTTCGAGCGCGGCATGGACCTGGGCATCGAGGCCAGGGTCATCCAACTTGCGGCGGTCCGAGCGTACCTCGGCGTTGTACTGCTGGATCTGAGCGCCCAGGCGGTTAATCTGGTCCACCGAGGCGCGAACCTGCGCATCAGCGTCGTGGGAGGAGGCTGTGATCGAGCCGGAGAGAAAGCGAAAAGAGTTGGCGAGGTCGTTGGCGCGGTCAATCACGATTTGCCGGGACGGCGTGTCGTTGGGGTTGAGGCTCCATTGGGAGAAAGCCCCGAACAGGTCGTCCAGAGCCCCGGCAACGCCACCTTGAGCGGTGACGTCGAGGAGAGGCTCGAGACGTTGGAGATTGGAGCTAAGTTGGGAATACCGTCCCTCGCGGCCTGCCTGCTCGTAAACACCCTGTTCGAGAAAGTCGCGGCGGCTGCTGCGGAGACCGGCGTCGGTGACGCCGCCGGGGAGCGAACTGGAGAGCTCAAAGCGCTTGGCGACGAGAGCGAGGTCTTGTTTTACAAATCCCGGAGACTGCGCGTTGGTGACATTGTTGCTGGAGACATCGATGGCTTTCTGAACCGTGCGCATCGAGTCTGCGACGGTAACCAGCGAACTTAGCAGATTGCCCATTTTCGATCCTCCTTCCGATCGGGGGTGGCTCAGCCCCGCGCCACCATGGTGGCAGCCTCGGGCTGAATGGTCAGCGTCGTGCGGCCTAACGCTGTATAACTTTCGGCCGCGCCGTAGAGTTGCGCAGCCAGTGAGAAACGGACCGAGGCAGCTTGATGAAGCAAGCGGGAAGTAACGGCTATCTGAGTCCGGAGATCGGTTAGCGCCAAGTTTTCAACCGAATCGGGCTTCGTCCTGACGGCCCCGGCCAAGATGCCGACCGCGGCGCGCAATTCGATCTCGGCTTGCTCCATGGCGGCAGGCGTGGCCTGAACCAATTCGGATGTCGCGAGGCTAATCCTGGCGGAGGCGTCACGGATCAACTGCAACCAGTCAGCGCCGCCCTTGCTTTGCTCGTCCATCATTGGCAATTTTGTCCTTCGGGAGCAATTTTTCTCCTTCGGGCCGCGGCCCTAGAGTTCGGCGTGTTCCGCGTCCGCGATCAGGCTACGGCTCAATTGCTGAGAATCTACGTGGTAGGCGCCCCGGTCCACCAGCGCCGACAGCGCTTCGATCCTGCTTTCGCGCTCTTCACTGCCCGGTTGCTGAAGGCGGATTTGGCGGCTGAACGACGATAGACTCACCTCGTCGGGCTGCTCGGATTTGCCCACTCGGCCGTCACGGTTCGCAACTCGATTTCCATCTCGGTTCACAACACGATTACTGGTGTTTACGTCGCGAGCCTCGGTCAGGTTGGTCCTGGGGTCCGGCGCGGGCTGCGGTTGAACGTTTGTATGTTGTACTTTCATGGTTTTAGAGGGCCCTGTTGTTCTTATCGGTTTGAGAGGCGATGGGGCTTTAGGGGAATTGTGGGGGTAAGCGGAACGGATCGCACTATTGTTCCGTATACTAGGGAGAGGAGGCTGTTCTTGATTCGCTTCGCCACTATCACGCTGACAGTTGCCGCACTGGCTCATGGGTCAGGAGTATCTGACGGGTCCAAGCTCACTTTTTACAAGGACGTTCTCCCCGTTCTACAGAAGAATTGCCAAGGCTGCCACCGTCCCGGGGAAGCGGCGCCGATGTCGTTGCTCACCTATGATCAAGTGCGCCCGTGGGCTAAGGGTATCAAAGATGCCGTGGTGAACGGTCGGATGCCGCCTTGGTTCGCCGACCCTCATGTGGGGAAGTTTACCAATGACCGGTCCCTCCCGGAAGCAGACCGCAAGACACTGCTCACCTGGATCGACTCCGGCGCGAAGCAGGGAAAACCCTCCGAGGCGCCGCCTCCCTTGCAGTTCGCCGACGGATGGGCCATCGACGCTCCCGAGGCGGTTTACGAGATGCCGGCCGCGTACGAGGTGCCCAAGGCAGGCACCATCGACTACACGTATTACATCGTGCCCTCCGGTTTCACCGAAGACAAATGGGTGACGATGGCCGAAGCCAGGCCCGGCAACCGATCGGTGGTGCATCACATCATCGTCTACGCCCGCGAGCAGAATTCGAAATGGCTGCGGGATTATCCGGTGGGCGAGGCCTTCGTGCCCAAAGGCAATCGGGGAGGCGGCGGTTTTGGCGGTGAGTTTGTCACCGGCTACGCGCCCGGGCTGCCGCCGGAATCGCTGCGTCCGGGGCAAGCCAAGCTGATCAAGGCGGGATCGGATCTCGTGTTTCAGATGCACTATACGGCCAGCGGAAAGAAGGAGACGGACCGGTCAAAGGTCGGCCTGGTGTTTGCCAAAGAGCCGCCCACGCAACGTGTGATGACGCTGGCGGCTGCCAACAGCAAGTTCGTGATTCCTCCGGGAGCGGACAATCACCGGGTGGATGGCGCGATCACGCTGCATACCGAAACCGAACTGGTAGGACTGCTGCCGCACATGCATCTTCGAGGCAAGGCGATGGAGATGCGCGCGGTCTATCCGACCGGCGAGACCGAAAAACTGCTGTGGGTGCCACGGTATGATTTTAATTGGCAGCTCTGGTATCAGCTACCAACCGGCAAGGTCCTCCCCAAGGGGACGCGCATTGAAGCTACGGGCTACTTTGACAATTCGCCGAACAATAAGGCAAACCCGAACCCGAACATTGAGGTACGGTACGGCGATCAGAGCTGGGAAGAAATGATGATCGGATTCTTCAACGTCGCCATTGACGCCAGGATGAATCCGAGAGATATTCTGCGGGCCCCCAAGAAGGCCGAGCCCGCAAACAGGACCGGTGGCGGCGAATAAACTCCTCCTCGCCGTTGCCGGCGGGGTCATCATGTGGGTGGCGCATCCTCCGGCTGCCGCCCACGACCCCGTTACCACGAAACTCACATGGTCGCGGGACATCTCGCGGATCGTCTACAAACACTGCGCAGCATGCCACCGCCCGGGCGGAAGCGCGCCGATGGGGCTGCTCGACTATGCCGAGGCGCGTCCATGGGCGAAGGCGATCAAGGAAGAAATCCTCGAGCGGCGAATGCCACCAGCGGTCGCGGTAAAAGGCTTCGGCGATTTTCGCGACGATGGCTCGCTATCGCAGGAAGACATCCACCTGATCGCCGACTGGGTGGAAGGGGGCGCCCCGGAAGGAGACCCCGCTTTGCTGCCGCGAAAACCGGCGCCAGCGGCAACAAACGCCGTACTGGCATCGACGCCGTTGCCCAGCAGGCTCGCAGTGCCCCTCACGGTCTACGGGATACGCGCGGAGGGCGTCGATGAGGGCGGAGGGCTCCGGGTGCTGGCGGAGACGCCACAGGGCACCGTGGTGCCGCTGCTGTGGATCTACAACTACCGCACCAAGTTCAACTCTAAACGCGTATACCTCTACCGGGAGCCGATCGGTCTGCCGGCCGGCACGCGCATCGTCCGGACACAGTCGCCGCGCGCGAAAGTCTTCATTCGCCCAAACGCCGTACCGGAACGGTGAAGTTGACGGTATTCACCACGCCTTCACGCTGGAACTGAACCCAGATCTTGTAGGGAACCGCACGCGGGAAAATCACGTTGAACTGGACCTGTGGTTTTTCGCGCGCCTCCGGGTAGGCGTAGAGCGGATGATCGTGGATCACATCCACCAGATCCTGGCTCGCGATGAGCATATGCCCCCAGGCGGCGAGATATTGCTGCAACCCCTCCACCGGGCGCAACCGGAAGAACAGCAGCGTCTCCTGCCCGGCAATGGGCACGGCTGGTTGGGTGACGAGTTCAACGTCGAG
>JBGSME010000055.1:0-5896 GCA_041740335.1 Bryobacteraceae bacterium
GGGTCGATATCCTTGTCAACTCGGCCGGCGTCGCCGTCCGCAAACCTGTCGCCGAACAGGATGCCGGCGGCTGGGACGAAGTGATGCGGGTAAACGTCCGCGGCACCTATCTCTGCTCCAAGCACGCCCTCCCACGGATGCCGGCCGGCAGCGCCATCGTCCACCTGGCATCGGTAGTCGGCATTATGGGCGTTCGCAACCGCGCCGCCTATTCAACCACGAAGGGCGCCATCGTCGCTCTCACGCGTAACATGGCTCTCGACTACGCGCCGCAAGGGATCCGGGTGAATTGCGTTTGCCCCGGATTCACGCGCACAAACCTGACCAAGACACTGCTGTCGAATCCGGACGCCGAGGCCAGGCTGACCGCGCTGCACCCGCTCGGACGGCTTGGCGAAGCCACCGACATCGCCAACGCCATCATTTTTCTGTTGAGCGACGAAGCATCCTGGATTACCGGGCAGGCCATCGCCGTCGATGGCGGCTTTACCGCCGGGCATGCGATCGATGTGTAGCAGCTGGGCGGTGGATGGCAGTCGCAACTAAACGTCTCCCGGCCTACCAGCGGAAAATCGGCATGGAAAACTATAGCCCTGTCGAACTATAATGGTAGCTTCGGCTGATCGGGCGGATGGTACCTGTGTGCTCTCCAACTGCCCCCGGCTCAGCCGCTTCGTGACTTCATGAAAGGGATCGGTTGTTCCTCAACGTCCAGGATCTGGCGGTTCAGAAAATACCCGTGCAGCGTTCGTTCGCCGCGGGTGAACTCGACTTGCTTGATTCGGCGCTGAGGCTCGCCTCTCCGATTGAAGTGGACGTGGTTGCTGAACTGGCAGCCGGCGATGAGATTCGAGTTCGTGGACACCTTGCAGGGCAGATGGAAGCATCCTGTGACCGGTGCGCCGAGTTTTTCGAGGTTCCGATCGAGTCCGATTTCGAATTGCGGTACGAGCCATCGGGCAACGAATCTACAGGCGGCGAGCGCGCCATCTCGCCAAGCGAAGCCGAGGTGGGTTTTTATCAGGGCGCCGGCATTGAACTGGCCGACGTCATCCTGGAGCAGCTTCTTTTGATGCTCCCGATGCGCCTGTTGTGCGCCGAAGATTGTAAAGGAATTTGCCCTGATTGCGGGCAGAACAGAAACAAGGCCGTTTGCCAATGCGATTCCGCGCGGACCGATCCGCGTTGGGACGCTCTCGGCAAACTGGCCGGAACATAGGAGATTACTACTCATGCCGAATCCGAAACGACGACACTCCAAGCGGCGAAAGAATAACCGCCGCGCTCATGATTTTCTGGCCAAACCGGCGCTGGCCACATGCCCCGACACAAGCCTTCCGGTGGTCCCCCACCGGGTGAGCCCCCACACGGGCAAGTATAAGGGCCGTGAAGTGATCGAGGTCGAACAATCCTAGACGGCGGCGTGGCATGGTAACCATCGCCGTCGATGCCATGGGCGGTGATCACGCTCCAAAATCTGAAGTTTTGGGCGTGATCGAAGCGGTCCGGCAATATAACGTTCGAGTTCAGTTGGTGGGCCGGGAAGATCTGGTCACCGCTGAACTCGATCGGCATGCCGGTTGGCGGTCACTCCCCATCGAGGTTGTTCACGCCAGTGAGCACATCACGATGACCGATAGCGCCGCCAAGGCCGTCCGAGGCAAGAAAGACAGTTCAATCCGCATCGCTTCGCGCCTCGTTCGGGACGGCGGAGCGGCGGGCGTGGTGTCGGCAGGCAACACCGGTGCGGTGATGGCGACCGCCAAGATGGTGCAGGGTGTCGTTCCCGGTGTCGAGCGCCCGGGTCTGGCCACTCCACTGCCCACCGTCACCGGCCGGCCTGTTATCGTTCTTGACGTCGGGGCCAACGTCGACTGCACTCCGAAGATGCTGGCTCAGTTTGCCGTTATGGGCGACATTTATTCGCGCGCGATCATGCATGCCGACCTGCCTCGGATCGGTCTGCTCTCGATCGGCGAAGAGGAACACAAAGGCAATGAGCTTACGCGCGAAGCAACGCCGCTTCTGAAGAGCCTGCCGATTCAATTCGTCGGGAACGTCGAAGGGCGCGACATTTTCCGGGGAGCGGTGGATGTGGTGGTGTGCGACGGCTTTGTCGGCAACGTCCTGCTCAAAGTGAGTGAAGGCGTAGCCGAAATGATCAAGAGCCTGCTGAAGGAGTCCCTGTCCGCAACGCTACTTACGAAAGCCGGAGCCGCTCTGGCCAGCGGGGCATTCCATTCTCTCAAGCAGCGTACCGACTACTCTGAGTATGGCGGCGCGCCGCTGCTCGGGGTGAAAGGCGTCTGCATTATCTGCCACGGCAGTTCGAACGCGAATGCGATCAAGAACGCGGTCCGGGTGGCGGCGGAGTATGCGGAAGCTGGCGTGAATGCACGGATTGAACACGAACTCAACTCACGGCTCGCTTCCTGAAAGCTGAAAGCCTGTTTACTCCAGCCACTTCTTAAGGTCGGGGTTGAGCTGCGTCTGGACGTCGGGTTTGTCCAAATCGCCCTTCAAGATCAGCCGCGGGGCGAGATTGTTGATCTTGGTTACCGGCTGGCCCTTCAGCTTCGCCACCGCCGCCAGAACGCTCTCTTCGCCCATGCGAAAAGGATTCTGGACAACGAGCGAATCGATGGTTCCCGCGCGCAAATCATCCAGCAGCGACGGACTCCAATCGAACCCCACCAGTTTCACTTTCGACTGGCGTTGCTTCACCGCCTGCGCCGCGCCCACAGCCGAGGACTCGTTCGAAGCGAACATGCCGTCAATTTCGGGATGGGCCGTCAACATGTTCTCCGCCACCGTCAGTGACTTGGCGAAATCAGCCCAACCGTAGCGCTTGTCGACGATCGTGATTCCCGCAAACTTTTCTTTCAGGCGATCCTCGAAGCCCTGTTCGCGCGCCATGGTGGAAGCGGCGCCTGGCTGCACCGCCACCATCACAACCTTGCCTTTGCCGCCGAGGATCTCGCCCATCCTGTCGGCCGCCATTTGCCCCGCTGCGTAGTTGTCGGTGGCCACCTGCGACACGAACTGTTCAGTGTCGATCGCAGAATCGAAAATCACGACTGGAATATTTTCTCGGGCAGCGCGTTCAACCACGCCCACCATCGCCTTCTTGTCGATGGGCGCGAGCGCGATCGCGCTGACCCGCCGCGTGATCATCGCGTCAACGATTTTGATCTGTTCGGAATAGTCGGTCTCGCTGGTGGGACCGTTCCAAAGGATCTCAACGTTATTCTCTTTGGCGGCCTTTGCCGCGCCGGCATGAACAGATTGCCAAAACTGGTGGGCCCGGCCCTTGGGAATCACTCCGATTACGGTACTGGCATCGCGCTGACAACCGGTTGCGCTCAAGAAAAAGAGAGCCAGCGTCAAAGCGCCGGCCCTCGTAATGGAATTCATCATCAACCGATTACGATACTACGGAAGCACTGGATCGGCAATATCGTAGGTGACATCGAGCGATCGAAGGAAAGCCACCAAATCTGCCTTCTCGTCCTTCGATAGCTTGTAGGGCTTCAGATTCGTGGTGTCGAGATGCTTGTTCTTCTTGCCGCCGGCAGCCATCAGATCCACCGCTTCCTCGAGGGTAGCGACGCTTCCGTCGTGGAAATACGGGGCTGATTTGCTGATGTCGAACAGCGATGGCGTCTTGAAAGCGCCTGTATCTTTTTCTTCCTTGGTCACGGTGAAGCGGCCCACGTCCGGCTTCGGTTTGCTCATGCCGATACCGACGTTGTGGAACTGCATGTCGGTGAGCAGAATGCCGTCATGGCAGTTGGTGCACTTGGCTTTTTCGGCAAAAACCTCATAGCCGCGCTTGGCATCCTCACCGATCGCGCTCGCATCGCCCTGCCGGAACCGAACCCAAGCCGAGCGTTCCGCGGTGGAAACGATCGTCCGCATGAAAGCTGCGATCGCCTTGGCCGCATTTTCCTTGGTGATCGGGCCTGCACCGAAGACAGACTCGAACTGGGTCTTATAACCAGCGACGTCGCTCAGCTTGTTGGCGCAATCATCGGCGCCCGGGCGGCCGTCCTTGCCGGTGCATCCCATGTTCCCGCCGCCCCACGCGCCGAGTACCTGCTTCTCCAGAGCGCCACTGCGGCCATCCCAGTAGAGCGCTGGGTAGTAACCCACGTTCCACATCGTCGGGGCGGCCCGTGTCAGCTTCGCCTCATAGGCGCCGATCGCGGTCGCCAAGCCATCGGTGAGACCCTTTTCCTTCACGTGGCAGGAGTAGCAGGATCGCGATCCGTCGCCGCTCAAGCGTTTGTCGTAGTAGAGCGCCTTGCCCAACTCCACCTTCGCTTTCGTCATCGGATTGTCCGGAGGATAAGCCATCTCGGCGAATCCAGGAACCTGAGGAGGCGCATAAGGAGCTTCCTTCATTGCCTCCTTCGGCGCTTCGGTGGCACAGCCGGATAGCAACCCGAACGCGGTTGCCGTCAGGACGAACGATACACGCTTCATATATTTCTCCCTGGAACTGAACTTTTCTTTTTTTGAATCAACCGCGGACGCTGGCCGCCGGAATCTTTCGCGTGAGATCTTCCATCTCTGTCCGCGATTCGCTTCCGATGGTGAAACAGTCCACGCAGTCGAGCGAGAGGGCAAACTGAAGGCATTCGTCCGCCTTGTCACGCAGCCTGCCCGCGCCCAGAATCTTCATGCCGATCACGCCTTTGCCGGCGGCCTTCATTTCCTTGAGCACCGAAATCACGGTCTGAGGGTCGGCATCCATCGCTACCTTGGCGGGATTGATGCGCGCCAGATCCACTTCCACCCAGGGCGACCGGGCGGAGGTTTTCAGCGCTTCCAGAGTATGGCAGCTCACACCCTTGGTTCGTACGATGCCCTGCTCCTGAGCCTCGGAGATCACATCCATTGCGCCGCGCTTGCGCTCATCCCAATTTCCGTCGAGCATGCAGTGCAGCAGCAGAATATCGATATAGTCGGTACCCAGTTCGCGCCGGAAGCGGTCGAGATCCGCCTTCATCTCTTTCGCGGTGTTGGCTCTTGTTTTTGAAAGGATCGCCACTTTGCTGCGATCCACCGTCTTCAGCGCCGCGCGAACATGCGGATGCGTACCGTACTGATCGGCGCAATCCCAAAAGGTGACGCCATTATCGTAGGCCGCGCGGAACAAATCCGCCAGGCCCTGAACACCGAGTTTCTTGGTCTGGTTGGAACTCCCGCCCACGCCGTTGGTGCCGGATCCCTGCGCGAGGCGGCTCAACGATATTTTCTTTGGACCGAGCAGAACCCGGTCCGAGGCCTGTTTCTTGGTTGTTCCCGCGAACATCGGGTACGGGAAATTGGTTAAACTGATCGTGCCGGCGGCGCCGGCCGAGGTGCTGAGGAAGTGGCGTCTGTTCATGGCATGCTCCAATCGGCTACCCGGTACCTTAACATAGGACAGCCAGTTAGTGCCACGTCAACTATACTGAATTGTCCATGTTTGCTGTACTCGTTGGTATTCTCATTCACCTGATTACGATGCCTGCCGCATTTCCGCAAGACCGTACACAAGCCCGATCCATGGTGATCTCACGCCGTGGAATCGTCGCCACAAGCCAGACGCTCGCTTCCCAGGCCGGGGCTCAGATTCTCGCCCGTGGCGGCAACGCCATCGACGCGGCGATCGCCGCCAACGCCGCGCTCACCGTGGTAGAGCCCATGATGAATGGGATCGGCGGCGATCTGTTTGTCATTTATCGCGAAGCCAAGTCCGGCAAGCTCTACGGTCTGAATGCCAGCGGCTGGGCGCCTCGGAAGCTCTCGCGCGAGTTCATCCAGAAAACCGGCCGCTATGGGATGCCCCAGGAGGGCATCCACACCGTGACCGTGCCTGGATGCGTCGACGGCTGGGAAAAGCTACATA
>JBGSME010000056.1:0-7864 GCA_041740335.1 Bryobacteraceae bacterium
GCGGCTGCCGGCGGAGATCTGGGAGCCTTTGGCGCTGGTGTCGCTTGAATAGAAACGAAAGCCGTCCGCGGCGCACCCGCGCAGCAGGACGATGCGGGCGTCGGGCGCGCCCTGCTTGTCGACGGTGCATAGGGTCATCGCGTTGGGCTCGGTGACGCCGGCTTCGGAGGCTTCCGAATACCAGCGGAGGAATTGACGCACCGGATCGGCGTCGAACGTACTATCGTCGAGCGGCGGCGCGGAGTAATCCACGCGGGGGTCGCGAATACGGGCCTGGATTTCGGCTGGGTCCATCTCATTGCTATCATAGATAGGAATTCCCCCGCTAAGGAGACCCTTTCTACCCTCATGGCTATTAAAGTTGGAATCAACGGCTTCGGCCGCATCGGGCGTAACGTTTTGCGCGCCGGACTACACCGCAAGAATCTCGATTTTGTCGCGACCAACGATCTTACCGATACGAAGACACTCGCTCATCTCCTGAAGTACGATTCCGTTCTCGGGCAGCTTCATGAGGACATCCGCGCCGACGGCGACACGATTTTTGTGGCCGGCGAAAAGCTAAAGGTTTTCTCGACCAAGGACCCGGCTGAAATCGACTGGCCGTCAATGGGCGTTGATATCGTCGTCGAATCCACCGGCCGCTTCACCAAAGCCGAAGACGCCAGGAAGCATCTGCGCGGATCCGTGAAAAAGGTGATCATCTCGGCGCCGGCCACCGGCGAGGACATCACCATGGTTCTGGGGGTGAACGACGGCGCCTACGATCCGGCCAAGCACAACATCATCTCGAATGCATCCTGTACCACTAATTGCCTGGGACCGGTGGTGAAAGTGCTGCACGAGAAGTTCGGCATCGACAAGGGATCGATGACGACGATCCACTCCTATACCAACGATCAGACGGTGCTCGACTTCCCACATAAGGACCTGCGCCGCGCCCGCGCTGCGGCGCTCAACATGATCCCGACCACTACCGGCGCCGCCAAAGCGATCGCGCTGGTATTGCCGGAACTGAAGGGCAAGCTCGATGGCTATGCCATGCGCGTGCCGACGCCGAACGTTTCCGTGGTCGACCTGGTTTGTACTACCAATAAGGACGTGACCGCGGCTGAAGTGAACGCGGCGTTGAAGGAAGCGTCGGAAGGATCGCTGAAAGGGATTCTCGGCTACACTGAGGATCCGGTGGTTTCGACCGACATGATGCACAACCCGAACAGCTCCATTGTGGACGCCCAACTGACGAAAGTGGTTGGCGGTAACCTATTGAAGGTCGTCGCGTGGTACGACAACGAGTGGGGTTATTCCACGCGGGTAGTGGATTTGATCGAGTTCCTCGCGGCCAAGGGCCTGTAGAGTCGTTTGATGCGGCGTCCTCGATCGTAGTGGGTTCGGGGACGCCGCTTAGTCCCAGTCAATCTCTTTCCGGCGCGGCACCATATCCGGGTCTTCCTTGGCCTGTTTGAAGAGTTCGTCGAACTTCCGATTAAGGACATCCTTGCGGTTTTTCTGCTCTTCGACGGAGCGGTTGAATTTCTCGTTTCGCGCCACTTCCTCCTGTTTGAGACGGCTGACGGCCGTCTTCAGATCCTCAATTGGGCGCGGTTTCTCCTTTAATTTGTGCGTGATGACGGCTCCGGTGGCAGGGTCGACCTTGAGCATGGCCTCGCAACAGGGACAGGCGACTTCGAGGAGACGGGTTGGCATAAGTGCATGATAGCGCTCCCGCACTAGAGACGGGGTAGTTCGAAGGGGAGTAGAGCGCTTCTTGCCGCAGTTCGGGGCGAATGCTGTAGCGGCTCGCTGGAGAAAGGCTCTATTCGGTCTGTAGGATTCCTGTGGTGTGGCCGATAGAAGCAATGAGGAAGGGCTGCGAGACGCCGGGGGCCTTGCCTGGGAGCTAGTCTTGGCCCGCTCATGAATATGAGGTTGAAGGATTCGAGGCTGAAGGATTAAATGCTGCGAGCCGTTATCATATCTCCGGATACCGAACTCAGTTCACGACTGGGAGACATGATCTCGAAGTCCGGGCGTGTTGGTTTGGTCAAGACATCGGACCGGTATCTGGAAGAGTTCGATCTGGAGCGTTTTCTGAGGGCGAATGCTCCTCAGGTCATATTTCTAAGTATCGAACAACTGAATCGAGCGATTGATTCTCTAAAGGGGATCGAGCGGACGTTGCCGGGCATTCAGGTGGTGGCTGTGGACCGGGGATGCGATCCGGCGGTGCTGCTTGACCTCATGCATATCGGTGTTCGCGAATTTCTGGCGTATCCTTTTGACGGCGCGAGTTTTATGGCGGCGGTTGCACGGCTCGAGGAAGTACTGGAGAAGCGGCCTGCTCATATCGACGTCAGCGACAACGTCTTCAGCTTTCTGCCTTCGAAGACGGGCGCAGGCACGTCCACGCTTTGTCTAAACGCGGCTACGGCCCTTTCGCAGCTTACCGACACCCACGTGCTGCTGATGGATCTCGACCTCAATCAGGGGCTGATCGGCTTCATGCTGAAGCTGGACAATGTTTATACGATTTACGAAGCGGCCGAGAACGCATCCAAACTCGACGAACACCTCTGGCCCCAACTCGTGGCCAGCCGCGGAAATCTCGATGTTTTGCCAGCGGGCCGTCTCGATCCGCAAACACGGGTGGATCCGATACAAATCCGGCAGTTGATCGCGTTCGCACGCCGCTTCTACAAGGGGATCTGTATCGACCTAAGCGGCAACATGGAGAAATTCTCGTTGGAGGTCATGCAGGAGTCCAAGCGGATTTTCCTGGTTTGCACGCCGGAGATCCCTTCGCTGCATTTGGCCCGCCAGAAGTTCAACCTGCTGCAGTCGATGGACCTGGGTGACCGGGTTGCGGTTCTGCTGAACCGTTCCCAGAAGCGTCCGATTATCTCGACCAGCCACATCGAACAACTGTTGGGCGTTCCTGTGTACCAGGAGTTTCCCAACGACTACCGTGGCGTGCATGATGCACTCACCAACGGCAAAGAGATCGAGGCTGAGAGCGAGCTTGGCCGCCAGTTCGCGCAATTGGCCCACGATATGATCGACAAGCCGCTTGGGCCGCGGCCGATGAAGGGCAAGCGGAAGAAGTTCCTCGAGTTCTTCGCCGTCAGTTCGAAGCCCGCGGCTGCGGGCTAGAGCGACGCTTCCGGGCGCAGCTCCTCCCCCACCTAATCACGCAATGGGCCGCCCGGTTTGCCGGGCATTAGCCGTTCGTACCAGCGGCGTAATCCATTCGTCCTCAACGCGGTAGTCGCGCCCCCCCAACTGCGGAATTCGCGGGCGGCAATAGGACTTCGTGTACATCGCACGAATCGCATCCCAGTACTTCATGACGGTTGTCGGCTCGATGGTGGCGCTCTAGACTGTGAATGTGAGCGCCACCGAAAAAGCCGTCTCTCCTGCTCTTCGCACGGACCTGTGCGAAGAATGGATGCGCAGATGTGGGCTTTCGATGCCGGTGGACGAATTTGCGCTCGCGGTAACTACGGCCTATGCGGGCGCCCAGCGGACGCTGAACGGGCAGGATGCCATCGAGCAGGCGCTCCGCCGGTGCCATTCATACCCGGTCTTTCAGGAAGCCATACAGAAAGCCGGCGCTGCCCGTTCGGTCCTCATTCTGGGCTGCGGCGGCGACGGCTTGATCGGGCTGCCGGCCGACTATGCGCGGCGGGAATGGCTCAGGGTGTGGCCGGGCACGGAAAGACTAGATAGTCTTAACCTTACGTGCGATCTGTTGGCGGACGAATCGAGATGGCCGGATGGTGGCTACGATGTCGTAGTCAGCCACAGTATGCTGCTTTACTTTTTCCGGCTGGACCGTGGATTCGAGTTCATCTCTCGCGCTCTTCGGAGCGGTGGGATTTTTTTGATGGGAAAAGAAGTGAACGCGAGGTTCTGGCAGGAACCTGCGCTCCCGGCGGCCACCCGCCAATTGAGAGAGGAGCGCCGAGCGCAGCGTGGCGGCGGGCGCTTCGGTTTGCCCCTTCGGTTGCTTCGAGCGGCGAAACGCCGGCTGCTGGCTTCGCCCTCGCCCGACCTGACGAGTAAAGTGAATCAGGCGCTCCGGGCGCAGTATGGCGCTACCGGATGTTTGACCGAAGCCGAGATATCGCGGCTGATCGAAATTCATCGGCCCACCGATCCGCCTTCCAGTACGCAGATTGGAATGAGCGGCTTCGAGGTGGACGCGCTGCAGCGGACAGTGCTGAGCGAGTTTGATTTAATATGGTGGCGTACGTCGGGATGGCTGGGTTATGCTTCCCGTGAGAACCTATCGACCTATTGGCTGGGCAAAGAGGGCGATCTAGGATCCGTCTATCCATTCAGCGGAATCTATCTTTCGGCATGCTGGCGCAAATGCGAGCAGCCAGAAAACGTGATTAGTCAGGAGGCATATTGTTGATGAGTATGGTCCAGCCGGTACTTAACAAGCTGGTTGCCCGCTATCCTTGGCCCTTCAAGAAGGCGCTGATGAACGCGCATCCCACTATGTTCGGCGAGAACATTGGGCGGTGGGATCAGGCATCCTACGAACATTTTCATCCCATCGGACCGTTTCAGGGATTCGAAGATATCGTCACGCTCTTCTCGGTAGGCCGATTCAACCGCGGAGTGATTCGCCTCGATCTTGACGAGGCCGCGCTCCTCTATCGGACGGTGAAGGCGATGAAGGATCCTGTCGGTGTGGAAATTGGCCGAGGCTGGGGCGGCAGTACCCTATTGCTGGCCATTGCCGGGGGCGAACGGAGCAAGGTCTACTCGATCCAGCTCGAACCGACGCACGATGGGGAGTTGCTTGGAGTGGCCGCGAAGGGCGGCGTGGGTGACCGGATCGAATTGCTGGTTGGCGATTGCCGGACAGTGCCTTTTTCCCAAACCGTTGATTATGCCTTTATCGACGGCGCCCGTGAATACGATCTCGCCAAGCACGATCACCTTCGCTACGGCTCGCTGGTAAAGCCGGGTGGATTCGTGCTTCATCACGACACCACGGATGCGCGGCCCGGTGCTACGACCGCGCCGGAGATGCTCCGTCTGCGCGACGAGATTTTCGAGCACCATCGCGGCTATGCCGAAGTGTACGATCAAGCCGGATCACTGCTGGTTTTGCGCAAGCTCGGCACCGAGTGGCCAAGTTTCTGATGCAATGGGAAACGCGCGGCTGAGGAGCCGCGCGTTTCGGAAGAGAAGGACGTGTGATCGTGCGTTATGACCGGCGCCGGCGCCGGATAAGGGAACCGGCAACCAAGCCAATTCCAACCAAGGCGATCGAGGCGGGTTCCGGCAACTCAGCCAGCCGGACGTTGTCCAGATCCACTTGATCGTCAGGGGTGGATGACCAGTCGGAACTGATCCGCAGCGCCGTGACGTTGCCCATCACAGTGGCGAAGTCACCGGCAGTTACCGGTGCTCCCGGGGTGGAACCGTTGCCGGTGTAGAACCATCCGGCTTCGGAAACGGTTTGGAACGAATAGTGGGTCCAAACATCCAGGGCCGGCGCTGGTCCGAACATCGAAATCTGAATAGCGCCGCTTTCAACGATCAGGAACGCGTAAGGCGTGGCGTCGGCAATATTCACGCGTGTGTCATAGCTGACGGAGGTTACCCCGATCGCCGTCCAACTGCCGAGAAACGCGGCAGGCGCAAGGTATCCGTTCCAGTTGCCGAAGTCGATGTCTCCGGTGCGGATGAATCCATCAGGGTTACCGCCGGCATTTACGTGTGTTGGCGGAACCGGGGCGATCGGGGGCGGCAGGAATTCGCCAACCGTCCAACCTTCGTCGTCGGTATCGAACGTACTTACCCCAATCACAGCGCCACTTAGCGTGAAGTTTGCCATTGCCGACAGTACGGCGATGGTCATAGGTTTGCGTAACATGAAGGAACCTCCTCCTTGCAGATGTCGGACAGAAATCTGCTCCAAGAACTGAGAGCATAATACCAGGGTAATAGTCCGATTGCAATAGTACACCATTACAACTGATGGCAGTATCCCGTCCTGGCTACAGAGCGACTTGCCAGTACGATCTACCCCCTGCAAAGGGAGGTCGCGCAACCTTGTGCACCTGAAGAACACATTTGGATTCCCGCAGCCTGCCCGCCTGTTGGACAATAAAGATTCCCCCACCGATGCGTATCGCACTCGCACAGATCAACACTACGGTAGGCGACCTGAAAGGGAACGCCGCCACTATCCTCGATTACTCGCGCCGGGCCGCTGGGCGAAACGCGGAAGTGGTCGTGTTTCCCGAAATGGCCATCACTGGATATCCGCCGCGAGACCTGATGGAAAAGCCCTCGTTCCTTCACAATGCCGAGCTTGAACTGGAACGTCTTGCCAAGGCGGCCGCCGACCTTCCGCTCACCATCATTACGGGCGCCATTGCAGCCTCTCCGGCGGGTAGCGGAAAGCGTGCGCTGAACCTGGCGGTAGGGCTTTATGGAGGCCGGGAAGTATTTCGTCAGGTGAAGATGCTTCTGCCCACCTACGATGTTTTTGACGAATCGCGCTATTTCCAACCCGGCCTATCCCAAACCCCGTTCTCGATAGCCGGGCAGCTCACCGCGGTGACGGTGTGCGAAGACGCGTGGAACGACAAACATTATTGGGAAGCTCAGCTCTACGCCCGCGATCCGGTGGACGAGCAGGTGGCCCAGGGGGCACGTCTGCTGATTTCGATCAACGCTTCGCCGTACCACGTGAACAAGAGGGAAACGCGACGCCGTATCTTCGCCACCGCGGCTTGCCGGCACAATATTCCGGTGGTTTACGTGAATCAGACGGGCGGCAACGATCAACTGGTTTTTGATGGTTCGAGCTTTGTGCTCGACTCGAGCGGGGAATGCATTGCCTCGGCGGCGTCGTTCGCGGAAGACCTCGTGATTGCCGATCTACATTCCTCGATAGGGGATCGGCGTGCGAACCTGCCCGACGAGTGCGAGGCCGTTTATGAAGCGCTGGTGATGGGCACGCGCGATTATCTGCGCAAATGCGGATTCCGGCGGGTGTTGATCGGCGTTTCCGGCGGCATCGATTCTTCGATTACCGCGGCGATCGCGGTGGACGCGGTGGGTTCGGAGAACGTGATCGGGATCGCGATGCCCGGTCCGTTCTCGTCGGATCATAGTGTTGCCGACGCTCGCGAGATGGCCCATCGCCTGGGCATCCGCTTCGAGATCGCGCCGATCACTCCGGTTTACGATCAGTACCTCGAGATGCTCGATCCTATCTTTGGCGAAACCAGGCGCGACGTGACCGAGGAGAACTTACAAGCCCGGATTCGCGGCGCGACGCTGATGGCCTTTTCTAATAAGTGGGGCGCCTTAGTACTAACCACGGGCAACAAGAGCGAACTCGCTGTGGGTTACTGCACGCTTTATGGCGACATGTGCGGAGGGTTGGCGGTTATCAGCGACGTCCCAAAGACGTTGGTGTACCAAATATCCCGCGTGGCGAATCGCCGCCACAACAACGCGATCCCGGAGAACGTCTTTACCAAGCCGCCCTCCGCCGAACTCCGCCCCGACCAAAAAGATACGGACTCCCTACCGCCCTACGACATTCTCGACGCGATTCTTAGGGGATACGTTGAACAATACCTTTCGCCAGTAGAAATTGCCCGTGAGCTTCGGCTTTCCGTGGATCTTGTCCGCGATATCGCGACCAAGGTAGATCGGAACGAATACAAGCGACAGCAAGCCGCGCCGGGCATTAAGGTTACTTCCAAGGCGTTCGGCATCGGCCGGCGCTTCCCGATTGCACAAAGATACTCAGAATGAAAAAGACAATACTAATCCCCTGTCTCGCCTTCGTTGTGATCCTGATCGGCGTTTTGGCGCGCCGGGCGAT
>JBGSME010000057.1:0-2220 GCA_041740335.1 Bryobacteraceae bacterium
GTCGAGGTGGCGGTCGAGCACGCCGCGGGACGCCGGGCACACGTTCGCCGCATTCAAATAGACGAGGTTCTCTTCGAGCGGGAACTGGCGCTTCACCAATCGCCAGTAGTCTTCATGATCGGGGGCCGGGGAGGCCGGCGCTGCGGCGCCCAGTACTTTGGCCATGGCGAGCCATGAGCCAGCCGCCGTGGCCGGAACGGCCGCGTGGAGAAACGATCGTCGCGAGGTAGCCATGACGCGATTGTACTGCTGTTCGCACCCGGTCTGCGACAATGGCGTAGTGAAGCCCCTGTGGATACTACTGCTTCTGGCCCTGCCGCTGGCTGCCCAGAGGCCGCCGGCCGCCCAGAAGAGAATAGCGGTGACGATCGATGACCTTCCCTGGGTGGAACGCGATGGGTCGACGGCGCGGGCTCTCGAAGGCACTCGCGTGTTGTTGGATACGCTGAAAGCCCATGGCGTCCCCGCCGTCGGGTTCGTAAACGCGAACAAGATCGAAGAGCGGGCCGACGGGCCGGAATGGTCGGCGATGCTGAAGCAGTGGATGGATGGCGGATTGGATCTGGGAAATCACACTTACTCCCATCGGGACCTGAATGGATTGTCGCCGGCCGAGTATCAGCAGGAGGTGATTCTGGGAGAGACT
Source organism: Bryobacteraceae bacterium (assembly GCA_041740335.1). Classification (GTDB taxonomy): domain Bacteria; phylum Acidobacteriota; class Terriglobia; order Bryobacterales; family Bryobacteraceae; genus DSOI01. The sequence goes on from JBGSME010000057.1 coordinate 647, forward strand.
CCCTGGCGGGCTTGGATGGATCGCCTGCGGCCGGCTTCTCGTCTCTACTTTCGGCATCCATTCACCCACACCGGCGGTGATAAAGGCAAGCGCGAGGCCTTCGAATCGTTTCTAACAGGCCGCGGGTACCGTGTTGCTCCCTTTACGATCGAGAATTCTGATTACTTGTTCGATTGGGTTCGCTGGAAAGTGGAGAGCCGCGGCGATCGCGAGTTAGCAAGTAAGGTCCAGGCGGCTTATGCCGAGCACCATACTGCGATGATGAATTACTTCGAACAGTTGAGCCGCGCCTACTTTGACCGCGACGTCGCGCAAATCCTATTGATCCATACCAACGAAATCAACCGGCGTATGTTGGGAGAGCTGCTCACGACGATCGAGCAACGCGGATACCGCTTCGTCACGCTCGACGAGGCTTTGCGGGATCCGGCCTATGCCACTGCGGATCTTTACGTCGGCAAGGGCGGGCCTTCGTGGCTGCACCGCTGGGGCATCGCACTTGGCAAGGAGATGGACCTGAGAAATGAACCGGACCCGCCCGCGTGGTTTTTGGACTTGAATCGGAAGTTACAGGCGGAGGCAAAATGATTACGGACCTGGTGCAGATCCGGCGGCAAGGTGAACAGAAGCGCGACGAGAATAACGCCTTACGGAAGCATTTGAAGCGCCATGGCTTTGTGGAGCGGAAACTTCGGCGCATCGCCGAAGATACGGCGGAAGCGATCGATTGCACCGTGTGCGCGAACTGCTGCCGGGTCGCCACCACGCGTTTGATGGAGCGGGACGTTGAGCGGCTGGCGAAATCCCTTCGGATCAAGCCGGGGCGCTTCATGAAGGAGTACTGCGAGGAAACCGAAGAGGAAGGACTGATTCTGAAGCGGACCGAAGCTGGATGCGTGTTTCTGCAGGGCACCCTCTGCGGCGTGTACGAGGCGCGGCCCGGTACGTGCGATGATTTCCCTCATTTGGTTCGTGGGATGGGTTCGCTCGAGAGCCGTATGTGGGAAATGATCGATCGCGCTTGTTACTGCCCGATCGTCTATAACACGCTGGAGGCCTGGAAGGCTGAGGTCGGGTTCGTTCGATCGAATAAGTAGGCTTAGCGCCCTGCCGCCCGTAGATCATGCTTGTCGTGGCAATTCGCGCATCCTAACTTCGAGATCTTACTGGGCGGTGGCCTACTGCACGATTCCGGCAGGCTTTCATGGCAGCGCGCGCATTGGCGCGCCATCGCGGCCGCGGAACGAAGCGCATGGGTTCCGTGACAGGTGGTACAGGCCGCTGCCCGCTTGCCAGAGTCGCGGGCCAACACGAGCTGGCCATGCCGGCTGGATTCGTATCGTTTCTTCTGCGCCGGATGACACGCTCCGCAGACCTGCGGCTGTTGGGCCGGGCCGGCGATCTTGTCTGGCGGTTTGTGGCCCGTGGCTTCCCGATGGGCCGTGCTTGTTCCGTGACAAGCGTCACAGTCAAGCCCCTTGGCGTGGTGTGGGTGTGACTGGAAATCGGACGCCGGTTCGGTGTGGCACGCCCCGCAGAGCTCGGTGAGTTCCTGCGCGCGCCCAGCCAGGGCG
>JBGSME010000058.1:0-2657 GCA_041740335.1 Bryobacteraceae bacterium
CCGCCACCTTTGAGCGCATTCCGGAAATCCGCTACCGCATTCGCCACCTCGAACGAATCCCGCTCGACACCCCTTATCCCCATACCGTCGATCACGTCTGCCGATTGCTCGATTCCACCAACGTCGGCGAGCAGGCATCGCTCATCGTCGACACCACCGGCGTCGGCGCGCCCGTCTACGACATGCTCAAGTCCGCCGTCCGCAACTTCCAGTACCGCCCCAAACTCTACGGCGTCAGCATCACTGCCGGTGACCACGCCCATTCCGACGGCAAAACCTGGTACGTCCCCAAGCGCGATCTCATGATGGGAATGCACCTCCTCTTCCGCGAACGCAAAATCCTCATCGCGCCCACCGCTCCCCATGCCAAAACCTTGATCCGCGAACTCGAGCTCATGCAACGCGAAGTCACCCTGGCCGGCAATGAACGCTATGAGCCCGCTTCATCCTCCGCCCACGACGATCTCCTCATCGCCACCGCCCTCGGCATCTGGCGCGCCCGTCACCACCGGCTTCCCGCCATCATCGATCCCGCTCTGCGCATGCCCCAGCTCGAACAGGTGCTTTGAAATATGCCGAACATCGCACCGGTTCATCACTTTTCATCGATTCATCACGCGCTTCTCGCCGCCGCCGCCACCCCGGTCGCTCCCCGATTGCACGTCCGCCGCCCAATGTGCGTCTATATCTTTGTGAACCGTTTTGCCCGATTCGTGTGCTGCCTCGGCCTCCTCACACTGCCGCTCGCCGCCGCCACCCCCACCGAGTCACTCCTCAAGGGTGTCGAACAGCGGTACAACCGGCCCAAAACCATCCAAATGCGGTTCGAGCAGTCCCAAAGCGGCAAAGGCCGCATCACTCGCAGCGAATCCGGCACCCTCAGCCTCCAAAAACCCGGCCGGATGCGCTGGGACTACACGGTCCCCGAAGGGAAACTCTTCCTCGCCGACGGCAAGTTCGTCTACTTCTATAATCCGGTCACCAGTAAGGTCTCCAAAAGCAAACTCAAGGAAAGCGACGACCTCCGCGCCCCGCTCGCCTTCCTCATGGGACGCCTCGATTTCCATCGCGACTTCAAGGAATTCCGCACCCAACCCGAAGGGGACGACACCTACGTCATCGCCGCCCCTAAGTCGGACCGCGCCCCCTACACCCAGGTCGCCTTCCTCGTCGCACCCGATTTCCGCATCAAGCTCCTCCGCGTCAACGGCCAGGATCACTCCATCATGGTCTACCGGTTGACCGGCGAGCAGGTCAATCCGGATATCGACGCCGCCTTGTTCCGCTTCCGTATGCCCGCCGGCGCCATCCTCGTCGACGAAGAAATCGAGTAACCATGCCCGAATTCGCCCTCAAATACGCCGACGCCAAAGGCGCTATCCATCAGCAGGTCACCGAGGCCGATAGCGAAAAAGAACTGCGCGACCGCCTTTCCCAACAGGGCTTCCTCATCTATTCCATCAAGCAGCGCCGCGGCCTCGCCACCCAACTTGGGCCCGGCCGCCGCAAACTCAACCTCGAAAAGTTCCTCATCTTCAACCAGCAGTTCCTCACCCTCATCCGCGCCGGATTGCCCATCCTCAAATGCCTCGACCTTCTCGCCGACCGGCTCGCCGAACCGAAAATGGCCCGCTACCTCAAAGCCGTCCGCGACGAAGTGAAAAACGGAACCCTGCTCTCGGAAGCCTTCGCCCGCCAGCGAATCTTCCCCGCTGTCTACATCACCTCCATCCTCGCCGGCGAGAAAAGCGGCTCGCTCGGCGAAGTCATCGAGCGGTACCTCGCCTACCAGCGCATGGCCCTCTCGGTCAGAAAAAAAATCGTTCTCTCGCTCATCTATCCCGCCGTCCTCGTCGTCCTGGTCACTTGCCTCATCGCCTTCATGGTCACCTACGTGGTGCCGAGCTTCGCCCAACTCTACGGCTCGCTCAATGCGGAACTGCCCGTAATCACCCAATATCTGTTGATCGCCGGCACCGCCGCCAAGGACTATATCCTCTTCTTCATCGTCGGCATCGTCGGCGCTGGCGTCGGCTTCCGGTTCTGGTCGCGGACCGAATCCGGCGGCGTCGCCATCGAGATGTTCCAGCGCCGCCTGCCCATCTTTGGCGAGATCTGGCTGAAGTACCAGGTGGCCCAATTCGCCCGCGTTCTCTCCACGCTCCTGCTCGGCGGCATCCCGCTCGTTCAGGCGCTCGAAACCGCCGGCGATTCCCTCGGCGCGCGCACCCACCAGGGCGCGCTTGAGAAAACACGCCGCCTCGTCCGCGAAGGCCAGCCCCTTTCCTCCGCCCTCGGCACCACCGGCATGTTCCCCGGGCTCTCCATCGACATGATTGAGGTCGGTGAGTCCACCGGTGCCCTCCCCGCCATGCTGTCAAGCGTCGCCGAGTTTTTCGAGGAAGACGTCAACACCCGCATGACCGCTGCCATGTCGCTCATCGAACCCGCCATCATGCTCTTCATGGGCGCCTTTGTCGCCTTCGTCCTCGTCGCCCTCTACATGCCCATCTTCTCGCTCTCTGAGCGTGTATGATCCCCCCCTTTTTGCGGAAGGTGTAATAGAGCCGCTCGCCGAAGGTGTATCATAAAAGATTGACCCCTTCGGTGTTTCTTAGCGCCGCCACGGCCGCCGCCGCCGTTGCCGCGGTCGCGGT
>JBGSME010000059.1:0-1961 GCA_041740335.1 Bryobacteraceae bacterium
CCCGCCGTCGATCCGCCCGCTTGCAACGATTCAAGCGAGGCAAGAATGCGGGGCTTGTCACTGCCGGGCGTCGACGGCAACACCAACCCCGCCGCGCCCGCGTACACCACTATCGCGACACGGTCCCGCGGACGCAATTGCTCCACCAACAACGCCAGCGATCGCTTCAGCAGGGGAAGCTTGTTCGCCGCATGCATCGATCCCGATACATCGATCAACATCACCAGATTCGCCGGCGGAAGCTTCTCGGTTGGAATCGCGCGCGTGCGCAACCCGATCCGTACCAACCCATGCTCGGGCTGCCAGGGGCAAGCCGCCATCGCCGCGGTGATGGAGAACGGGCGGCCTTCGGGCGGATCGGCATCGGCGTACCGGAAATAGTTCAACATCTCCTCAATCCGCACTGATGCCGGCGGCGGCATCCGGCCGTCGCGTAGAAATCGCCGGATGTTGGAGTAGGAAGCCGTATCCACATCGGCGGAAAACGTCGATAGCGGCCGCCGCGCCGTAAGCGCGAAGCCCTGCTCGCCGGGCGCGTCGTACTCTTCCGCGTTCTCCAGCGGAGGTCCCATCGGGACCATGAAGTACTTCACCGCGGCCGGCGGAGGCGGCGGGGGCACCGCAGGCACGCCGCCCACAATGCCGCCGATCACACCGTCCGCCGTGCCCGCCGCAATTCCCGTCCCGGCCACGCGAAAAGCCTCATGCCAATTCTGCCCCAACCGAATCTCGCGCCGCGCCAGTAGACCGCCGGCTCTGCGAATCTCCAAGCGGTATCGCCCCGCCGACCGGTTCTCGAATCGAAACCCGCCATCGCTCCCTGTAAAGAAGGAGAAGGTCTTGCCACTCTCGAGATCCGTCAGCGTCACCTCCAGGCCTGCCAGCGGCTGCCCCAACTCGCCGCGAACAACGCCGCCAACGAAAAAGTTCGACGCCGCCGCCAACAGACAAACCACGAGCAACCCGATCCCGATCGATTTCATTTTTCCGCAATCCTTTCCGCCGAGGCGCGAAGGCCGCGCAAGCGCGGCCGGAGGCATGGCAGGAACTCTCGATTTTCCGGCGCGACGGCGAGTCCGTCTGGCGCGTATGTCTGTAACGAAGACACCGGATCCCGCGAAATTGTTCCCTTACCGCGCCCGGCGATGCTCCGCGATCTCAGCCTCGCCCAGCACCCGCCGGTAGACCGCCACCTCGTCAATCCGCCCCTCGAAACCCTCGCCCAATCGACCATTCACCACTGCCGCCCCGTTCTCCATTCGGCCGTCCACCATCAGCCGCGGCGCTCCCGCCTCCACGATCACCACCGCGTGATGCCACTGCTTCGGAGTAAGCCGGAGCCGGACGCCGAACCATGAACTCTCTTCGATCCCCGGCCACAACCAGGCTTCTAGAGAATAACTTGGTCCCAGGCTCCCCACATCCAGCCGGCGGTGCCCGCCCGCGAAATAAACCGAATGCGAAATCCGGCCCTCCAGCCCCGGAAGATAGTAAGCCACGCGGCCCTCATACGGGCCGCCCTCCATCTCGTCCATGCGCCAATAGGCCCACGGCTTCGATCCTCGAACCGCTTTTGAATAGGAGGTCTCGGGCTCGCGCTCCCGCCGGCGCTTCTCGCCGGCCACTTGCTCCAGTAACCTCGTTAGCGCCTCCACGATCCGAGGCTCAGCTTCGGCCGCCAAGCCAGCGCTGCGGGCCGGCCACGTGGTGTAACCTCCGAGTAAGTGCTGCTCCGGCGGTGGAATGTAACCTTCCGCTCCATTCGCCAACTCGATATTGAACGTCGCCGCCAGCGGACTTCGCGCCTTCAGCTTCAATCCCGTGAGCGCATAAACCTCGTTCGGAATCGCAGTGATCGCCGTATTGCCGATCCGGATCGCCTGTAACTTCAATTCGCGCACAGGTTCGTCGTTGAGATACTGCGCCTCGCGTGCATACACCTCCGGTTGGCTCGCCGGAAC
>JBGSME010000060.1:0-3031 GCA_041740335.1 Bryobacteraceae bacterium
GCGAACGGCGGCAGCAGCATCGCCATGTCGAAGCCGATCTCGCTGCGGGTTCCGTCGAGTTGTTCAATCTCCATGCTGCCGGTGTCGACATGCCGCACGTGCGCTCGCGTTACCGCCTTTATTCCGCGCTCGGCAAACAGCGATTCCGCGAACACGCGGCCGGGCGTGATGTAGCCGCCGCGGCGCAGTGTCATCCCACCCACTCCGAAGTCGCCCAGTTCGTATTCATTGGTCACAAAGATCACGTCGGCTTTGTCCCGCACGCCGTGCCGGCGCAGTTCGAACTCGACGTTGACGACGTACTCGAACGCCGCGCCTTCGCATGTGCAGCTTCCGTGTCCGACGCCCACTACGATCTGCCGGCGCTCCCCTCGCTTCATGCGCTCCACGTTCTCGGCAAGGACGCGCGCAGCCTCTTCCGCATGAGACGCCGTGCACACCGATAGTGAATTGTGCCCCGGACCCAGCCCCTCGGTGGCGGCGAAGTTCAGCTTCGGCCCGGTGGCGTTCACCAGAAAGTCATAGGGAACGCGCTCGCGTGTGCCAGCCTTGCCTTCGAGCGTCCACTCGATTTCTACCGCCGGCCGCTGGTCGCCGCCGGTGCCTTCCGGGTGGATCGCCACCGCGCACGCCTGTTTGAATTCGATGCCGGACTTACGGTAGATCGGCGCCAGCTCGAACTCCACCTTTCTCTTGGGAAGCAGCCCCACGCCTACCCATATGTTCGACGGAATCCAGTTATAGGTGGGTGCCGGAGATACGACGACCACCTCGTGGTTCCGCCCGAGCCATTTCCGCGCGAACGCAGCGGCAGTATGTCCGGATATGCCGGCTCCAAGGACTACAACGCGTGCCATCGGATCTCCCTTCTATTTAAGAGGACTCACTTATCGCCGGAATGGTGACATCAGCAGAACTCCTGCCACGAAAGCCAACACGTGAACGGCTCTTTCCCGGCCGCGAAGGGAATTGGACAAGGTAACATCGACGCTGAAAGATAGCGCCCAGGCCAGGACGCCGCCCGGAGTAAACGTAAGCTAGAGGTTACGTTCCAAAGCAAGGCCTTCAGGCAATTGTGCAGCCCAGCTCCGATTTACTCTCTATTCCCACGCGTCGGTTGCTTCTACTTCCACTGCGTGGGCGTTATTCAGCATGCCGATTACGGAAGCCTGCTCCTCACCTTCACAGCGGACTGTGAGCATCACGCCGCCTTCGTTGACATATCGCCTGTAGCGTTCCGGCGGGCGATCAGCCACCCAGAGACCAGCCATCGCGCCGGCGAAGGCAAACACCAGCGTCACCATAATGCCCACCAACGCGTTCATCACCAATAGGCCAAATACGATGCCCAAACTGGCGCCGACGAGCAATCCGACCGGCTCGGCTGCCACCGACTTGAGAAGTTGGTAGTTCATCTCAGCCGATCTCACGGGGAACACCGCCGGATTGCTTTCGGCAATCAACGCCAGGTCCACACGGAATCCCTTGTCACGAAGGGCTTTGGCTGCCGACTCGGCTGGCTCGGAACCCCGAAAAATGCCATAGACGGGTAAAACTGTGTTTTCCATCGATGAACCTCCACCGTCTTCCAGTGCAGGTCCGTGGCCAAAACCCGCGTAACCCTTTGGCCGCGTCTGCATCGGAATTAGTAGGCGTGACCGAATAGCGTCATTGGAGGCAGCAAGTGACCAAACGCGTAGTATCCGGGCTGGTGATGTTGATGACTGCGGTGATCGCTTTCGACGGAAGCGGGAAGCCCGCCGGACGTGACGCCGATTCCGTTCGCATCCGCGCGTTGGAAGAGAAGCTGATGGCGCCGTGCTGTTATCAGACCACCCTCGCCGAGCATCACAGCGAGCCGGCCATGCAGATGAAGGCCGAAATCGCAGCCTCGGTAGCACAGGGCAAGTCCGACCGGGAGATCATCGACGCCTACAAAGAGCAGTACGGGGCGCGTATTCTGGCTGAGCCAGAGGGGAAGGTTGGCGTTTGGCTCATCGCGATTCCGGTGCTGGTCTCTCTGTTGGGTTTGGCCGCTGTCGTCTTGCTGATCGGCCGCTGGCGGTCAATCACGGGTACTTAGACGGAAAGTTATGGCATTCGCCGTGCCGTAACAAAGTAAGAGGCAGGTGTTCCATGCGACTACTCGGATTGTTTCTCGTGTTGATGAGCGGATGTCACCATCGTTATGCGGGTTATCCCCCACCTCTCTCGGCAGCAACTGATGAGGACCCTCCGGGGCGCGTTGCGCGGCTAAGCCACCTGGAAGGGCCGGTTTCGTTCCAGGCGGCGGGTACCGGCGAGTGGGTAGCGGCAGCCGTTAACCGGCCGCTCACAACCGGCGACTCGCTGTGGACCGACCGGGATGCCCGCGCCGAGTTGACCATCGGGACCGCGGCCATTCGCCTCGACTCTCAAACCGGTATCAACTTCTTCAACCTCGACGACCGGACCATCCAGGTGAATCTGTCGCGAGGGGCGATCCAGATCCATGTGCGCGCGATCGAGGGCGAGGAGACGCTGGAAGTGGACACGCCGGCGGCCGCGATTTCGCTGCTGCGCACGGGCGAGTACCGCGTCGAAGCAAGCGGTGACAGCGATGCCATACGCGTTGTAGTGCGCTCGGGAATGGCCGATGTGGCCGGGTCCGGGCAGCCATTCGTGGTGAGAGCCAATCAGGAGGCGGCGCTCGCGGGAACCGGCGCAGCCCCTGCAATCCGGAGTGCATCGCCGCTTGACGCCTTCGACCTTTATTGTGACGCGCGGGAAGGCCGCGGAGGCGAGCCCGAGTCACTGAAGTATGTTTCCCGTGACATGATCGGGTGGGAAGATCTGGATCAGTACGGTTCCTGGGAAGTGGATGCCGCTTACGGCGCGGTGTGGTTCCCGCGCACGGTTGCGGCTGGCTGGGCGCCGTACCGGCTTGGGCATTGGGTTTGGATCCACCCGTGGGGATGGACCTGGGTGGACGAATCGCCATGGGGGTTCGCGCCGTTTCACTACGGCCGCTGGGTGTATTGGGGCAGCCGCT
>JBGSME010000061.1:0-12193 GCA_041740335.1 Bryobacteraceae bacterium
GACGGTGAACTTCGTGATGGAGCCGGGGCGGGCGGGCGTTGTGCGGCAACCGGGGACCAACGTGTACACCGGCGGCGCGTTCGGTACGAATGCGATTGGCGTACCGGTGACCCTCAATTCCGCTGAGGCGATCAATTTCTCGAACCGCGTTCAGGTGTATATGAACTTTCGCCAGGACGATCAACGGGGCGTGGTGGTACCGATCGAAACCAGCCTGGACAACACGCAAGGGCTGCAGGAAGTGGTGCTTGACGACAATCGCCAACGCGTGTACGTTACCAATGCCGGCTACAACCGGGTGGAAGTGTTCGACATCCGAAGGCAGAAACTGGTTGAGCCGATCGAGGTGGGACAATTGCCGCGCTCGATGGCGATGTCGCTCGACGGGAGCTTGCTGTATGTCGGCAACAGCGGCGGAGAGTCCATCAGCATTGTGGATCTGGACACGCGGCGGGTTGTGGGCGAGGTTCAGTTCCCGCCGATACCGAGGCCGGGCAATCAGGTAGCGGTGACACCGGTGGCGCTGGGGATGAGCTTGTCGGGCCTGCAATTCATCATGTCGAATGGCGGATTGTGGCGCGTGGTTGGCAACGAGGCGTCGCCCCGGCCGGCAAGCCCGATCATCAATCCCGCCAATCCCACCACCACAACGCTGCCCACGCCGGCTCAGTATTCCTACGCGCAGACGCCGGGAGGTGAGTATCTGGTGGCGCTGGCGGGGAACGGAAACGTGTTCCTCTACGATTCGCTGGCCGATGCCTTCACGGTGGGCCGGGCGATCAATCAAAACCCGATTCAGAGCTACTATGGCCCGGCGACGGGAGCAGCGGGTGGCGCTTTCTTCGCGGTGAATGGCTTAACGCTCAGTCCATCGCTCGCAGTGATCGGGGGGGCGGAACGTCCGGGCGCGATCCAGTTGGGTCCACCAGCCGCACCCGGACAGCCGCCCACCCAGACGGTGGTGAGCCAAGGGAGCCGGCACGTGGCACAGGTTTATGCTTTGTCGGATTCGCAGTTGTTGCGTGTTACGCTGCCGGTGCGGCAGAACCTGACGGCGGCGACGCGGGACGATAGCCGGCCGACGATCGAACTGGTGGACGTGCGGACCGGCTCCGAGTCCGTTGTGGCGATTGCTCCGGAGAACCCGGCGCGGGTAGCACTCGGCACGCAGCGCGTGCCTGTTCCAGCGCGGCAAATCGTAGTGGACAAAAACAACACAGCATACATGATTTCGCTTTCGGGCCTTTCGGTGATTCCGCTTGCGATCGGCGGAACTCCGGCCAAGCCGGCAATCGCCGGGGGAAGCCGCGGCGTGCTGAATGCGAACAATGGCACCACCACGTTCGGACCCGGTTCGTTCGTCACTGTCTCCGGCGAGAATCTCGGTTTGGTGGCGACGGCCGATGAGGTGCCCTTGCCCACCGTGTTGGGCGGAGCCTGCGTCACGCTGAGTGACGTGCCCCTGAAGCTTCTCCAGACCTCTCCGACACAGATCACCGCGCAGATTCCGGACGATCTTCGCCCCGGGCAATACGTGGTCCAAGTGCGGGGACTGTCACTAGCCACGCGAAGCGACCCGGCGGTGGTTACCGTGCGGGCCTTGCAGTAGCCTCAGCGAAGGCGCGCGTCGAGCGAATAGAGGAACGGGTGGGCCGGCGGCACGTCGGCGTCGACGGGCACCTGCCCCGCAGGCCTGATGATAGCGTCCAGCGCTCGAAGCGTATTGCCGTGGATCGATACCAGCACATTCTCACCGGCCAGCGCCGCCGGAAGGATGGTCTCATTCCACACCGGGCGGACCCGCTCAATCAGATCGAGCATACTCTCGCCCCTCAGTCCGGGCGGACGCCAATCGTCCTGGCTGCGGAACGCCCGCAACGCACCGGCGCCGAAGCGGGACGCCACTTCGTCTTTGGTAAGCCCTTCGAAATCGCCGAAACAGCGCTCGTTGAGGGCCGTTAAAGAGTGCGTGGGGACCCACATCCTATCGAGTTCGTCCAGGATGTGCCATGCCGTCCGGATCGATCGTTTCAGGTGCGAAGTGAAGACTCGATCTGGAACGAAGCTGATTTCCAGGAGAGAGCGCGCGGCGGCCCGGGCCTGGCTGTGGCCGGTCTCGGAGAGATCGATGTCGGACCACCCGGTGAAGCGGTTCTGAGCGTTCCAGAGGCTCTCGCCATGGCGGATGAGGACGATACGCACTGCCTCCATTGTCGCCTGGCGGGTATACTTGTCGGCGAATGACTGAACAATCGATGTCGGGATCTCTGCGGCTCTTTTTCCTCTTCGATGTGGCGGAGGAAATCCGGCTGGTAGAGGTGCGGCCGGTAATGGACGAGACCGGGAAACGGGGCCCGGCATTTAGCCCTGGCCGTCGCGAATACACGGGCATGGCGCGGCCGCCAGTGGAAGAGACCGTTCCTGCGATGCGAGTGGAGGGGGGTGAGGAGTTCGAGGCGCGTTTAAGCTATTTCGAGTGGGGCGTGGTGAGTCTGGAACTGGTGCTGCCGTGGACCGGAGGCTGGCAGGAACTGGAGCGCGTTACCCAGCGCTGGGTGGGCAGTGCGGAAATGGAGCGGCGCGCTGAAGAGTTTCTGAAGGGCCATTTGGAGCAACGCCGCCGGGCGTTCGTTCGTCCTTACGAACGATGGCTGTCGGAAGACTATGCGGTGATCGAGATGGATCGTTTCGCTGGGTTGCGCGCCCCGGAGCTCCTTCAACACCATGGCGCCGCAATCGCACGAATGGTCCGCGGGGAGGCCGGAGAGTTGTCGGCGGAAGAGCAATCGGAAGTGCTGCAGTCCAGGATGTCGTATTCTCCAGGCGACCTGCTGGTAGTGGGGTGGATGGCCGCGTTCATCTACGACACGCCCGAGGGCTCCGCGCCCACCGTGGAACTGATCGAATACGCGAATTCGCAACTGCTGAGCCTGCGCCACTACGACGAGCGGCTCACCGTGGAACTGGCCAGTGTGTACGAAGGGCTGGGGCACCGGCGTGGGATGCTGGCTCGGTGGCGCATGGCGCGCGAGGCGGAACGGCTCAACCGGATGCGGCTGGAAGTGCGGGAACTTACCGAGCGGATGGACAACGCGGTGAAGTTCCTCAGCGACATGTTCGCTGCCCGCGTATATCGCTTGGCGTCGGCGCGCGTGGGCGTCGGCGACTACCGCCGGCTCGTCGAAGAGAAGCTGGCGACCGTGAATGAGTTGTATCACTTTATGGTCGACCAGTTTCATCACGGGCGCGCCTTCGTGCTGGAGTTGATGGTGGTGATCATCCTGATCATCGACCTGTATCTTCTGCTGGTCGGCAAGGGTTGAAGCCGGTATACTGACGGATTGAATATGGATCGAAGAACGTTTCTACAAGCAGCGGCTACGGTGGCGGCCGCCGAATCGATCGCGAAAGGCGCCGGGGCTGGCTGGGAATGGAGCTACTACGGCGGCGATGCCGGAGCAAGCCGCTATGCGCCGTTGGAGCAAATCAACAAAGGCAACGTAGCGCGGTTGAAACCAGCTTGGGTGCACCACACCGAAGATGCTCTTTCCCGGCCCGCCCCAGCGCTGGAATGCACGCCGATCGTCGTCGGCGGCGTGATGTACGTGACTACGCCCCAAGTGAAAGTTCGAGCCATCGACGGCGCCACTGGGACCACCCGATGGACCTTTGATCCAGCCGCGGGAACCAGAAACCGCCGTGCACCGGGTGCGAATCGCGGCGTCACCTATTGGCAGGACGGCTCGACGAAACGGATCTTCGCACCCGTGCGCGACATGCTCTATGCCATCGATGCGGTAACCGGTGAACTAGACGCCGCGTTCGGGAACAAAGGCGTTGTGGATCTGAATCTGGAACTGGATGTGGATATGACGGGCAAGTCGTTCCGCCATTCGAGTCCGGTGATTGTTTTCGAAGATCTGGTGATCGTTGGAGGCGGCGGCGGGGAGGGCCCATATCCGGAAGCCGTGGGGCACATCCGCGCCTACGATGCGCGGACCGGCAAACGGCGCTGGATCTTTCACACCGCGCCGCGCCCGGGCGAGTTCGGCAACGACACCTGGGAGAGCGACTCGTGGATCCATGCCGGTGGAACCAACTGCTGGTCCGGCATGTCGCTCGATGCCGGGCGAGGTATGGTGTTCGCCGGAATCGGCTCACCCTCGTTCGATTTCTATGGCGGAAATCGCAAGGGCGCGAATCTGTTCGGAAACTGCGTTCTTGCTCTCGATGCGCGGTCCGGGAAGCGCAAATGGCATTTCCAAACCGTGCACCACGATGTTTGGGATTATGACCTGCCGGCCCAACCGGCGCTATTGACGATTCGGAACGGTGGCCGTTCGCGGGACGTGGTGGTGCAGATCACCAAGCAGTCGTTTGTATTTGTTCTGGATCGCGATACCGGTGAGCCCGTGTTTCCGGTTGAGGAGCGGCCGATCCCGACGTCGGATGTGGTGGGCGAGCGGCTTTCCCCCACGCAGCCTTGGCCGGTGAAGCCGCCGCCGCTTTCGCGGATCGGATTTTTCGAAAAAGATATCACCGACATTTCGCCTGAGGCACATGCCCATGTGAAAGCGATCTTCGATAAGTGCCGGACCGGTGCGCTGTTTACTCCGGTGGCGAAAGACGGCGTGCTGATTCATCCCGGATTTCGCGGCGGCCCGCTGTGGGGCGGCAGTGCCTACGATCCGAAGCGTAATCTGCTCTTCGCCGGGTCCGACGAATGGACGAATCGGGTTGTGCTGCGGGATTCGGAACCCGGTGAGCCCTTCCGGTACGGATTAGTGGATCGTGCGCCGGTTACCGATCACGAAGGTTACCCTGGAATCAAACCTCCGTGGGGTTACATGACCGCGATCGACATGGACAAAGGTGAGTTCCGCTGGCGGGTCGTGAACGGAGAGTTTCCCGAGTTGAAGAAACGCGGCGTAAAGAAAACCGGAACTCCGTCGCACGGTGGCGCAATCTGCACTGCTGGTGGATTGGTGTTTAAGGCCGGAACCTTCGACAAGATGATCCGCGCGTTCGATTCCGACACCGGTGCTGTAGTATGGGAGCACCAGCTGAATCAGGGGGGCTTTGCGACCCCGGCGACATATGAAGCCGGCGGAAAGCAGTATGTGGTTATCGCCGCCGGCGGTGGCAAGGATGGGTCCGAGTCCTCGGACGAGTTTGTGGCTTTTGCACTATGAAGAAGATATTGGTCGTCGCTATCCTCGCGTCTTTCGCCGCGCTGTGGGCGCAGAGGCCTACGCCGCCGGCGGTGGACGAGAAGTTGCCACTCGATCCGCCCGAACAGCCGATCCCTTTCAATCACAAACTGCACGTGAGCAAAGGAGTGGAATGCAAGAGCTGTCATGCGATCAAGGACCCCGGCTTTCAGGCGGGCTACCCGCGCGAAGCGGTGTGCATGGGCTGCCACGCGATCATCAAAACCGATAGCCCGGCGATTCAAAAATTAGCCCAGCACGCGAAGTCGAAATCGGCCGTTCCCTGGGTGAAAGTTTATAAGGTGCCTGAATATGTTTGGTTCTCCCATGCCTCGCACGTGACCGATGCCGGCTTTGCCTGTGCCACCTGTCATGGCGAGGTTGCCGAACGGGAGGTGATGTTCAAGGAGAAGCCGACGAACATGCATAGCTGTATGGCTTGCCACGCCAAACACAAAGCCTCGAACGGTTGTGATTTCTGCCATAACTCTCAGTAAGGAGTAGCGTCATGAGTATTCGGCTCAATCGCAGGAGATGGATGCAGGCCGGCGGCGCGGCCGCGCTGGTGCCTGGTGTCCGCGCAGCGGCTGTGAAGTGGCCCCCGGCGGAAGGCTCTGCGACACCGAAGATTTGCGTGGGGAGCCGCAGGGACGCCGATGGGGACGCCATGCGGCAATGGATTCAGGTTGGCATCCGCAACGTCCTCATGGGCGGGCCTCCCATTCCATGGCAAGAGGCAGACCTGCGCGCGATCATAGACCCTTACAAGGCCGCGGGTATCTCGGTGTGCAACCTGATGATCGGCGGCTTCAACGATGTGATCTACGGACGCAGCGGGCGCGACAGGCAGATCGAGGAGGTGATTGCGTCGATTCGCGCGGCTGGCCGCGTGGGGCTGCCGGTGATCGAATATAACTTCTATGCGAATCGTCTGATGGAGGGTTACAAAGAAGAGATCGGCCGGGGAGGAGCCGGATATACGGCTTACGACTACCGGTTGTCCAAACAACTCGGGCCCAAGGAAGGTGTGGGCACCCACACCCGTGCGGAACAGTTGAAGCGGGCGAAGTATTTTCTCGAAGCGGTGGTGCCGGAAGCGAAGAAAGCGAATGTGCGGTTGGCGCTGCATCCAAACGATCCGCCGGTGCCGCTGAGCCGCGGTTCAGAGCAACTGATGGCAACGTTCGCACATTGGAAAGAGTACCTCGATTTGGTCAGGAGTCCCTATAACGGCATGACGTTCGATTGCGGCGTAACCCGTGAAATGGGCGAGGATCCGGTGGTGGTCTGCCGGCACCTGGGGAGCGCGATTGCATCAATCACGTGCATTTCCGAAATGTGATTGTGCGGCAGCCGTACGTGGACTATACGGAAGTGTTTCCGGATGAAGGACAAGTGGATATGTTCGCCGTAATGAAGGAACTGGTACGCCAGAAATATCCTCGCGGCCTTTATCCGGAGCATCCGCGCGCCATCGACCTGGATCGCAAACTACAGCAAGGGAACCAGTATCCAGGCGGAGGCGGGATTGTTTCGCAGATTTACAATGTAGCCTATACGAAGGCGATGTTACAAGCCGCGCTGTCGTCTTAGAACGCAGCTACTTGTTTTGTAACATCGGGACGCCATCTTTGTTGGGCTTCCGGGCAAGCGAGGCGCCGACAAAGCGGATGATGGTGATTTCAGCGCGGTAGAGAACCTTGCAGCCGTTCTCGAGATGCCCGCCGAAGGCTGGCCCATCCGGCGACGAAAGTGTCATATGGAGATGCGGTTCGCCGGCGGCGATTAAGCCGTTGATGTTCAGTATCTCCATCGGTCCCTTCCGCGTCGTAAACTGCTGCTCCGGCTTTTCCGCGAGCGACTTCACTCCGTGAAAAGTGCACTCCTGCAACGACCCGGCGGCAGTGACTACTGCGCCATCCTCGATGCGGTGCTTCTTGATGGCGT
The DNA here is from genome assembly GCA_041740335.1 of Bryobacteraceae bacterium. Taxonomy (GTDB): domain Bacteria; phylum Acidobacteriota; class Terriglobia; order Bryobacterales; family Bryobacteraceae; genus DSOI01. The sequence goes on from JBGSME010000061.1 coordinate 7,158, forward strand.
CGTTGATGGTCTCAAGCAACAGGTCGCCACGGTCAAGCCGGATTCGGATCACATCCTTAATCGAGGTTGCCGGAAAGATTTCCGCGCCCGAAGCCGCGGCCGCGGCGAGAAGAAGGGCGACGACGTAACCTTTCATGATTGTTACGGTTTGGGCCGCGGTGTAGCGTCAATCTTGGTCAGCCCGAGGCCCCACTTGATTGCCTCCAGCCACATCTTTTGAACGTCTGGCCGGTTCCACGCGTCGTCGCGATGCCCGAAGGTTGAGTAGAAGATGCGGCCCTTTCCATAGTCCCGAATCCAGGCAACCGCGAAATCCTTGTCGGTACGCTTTACGCGTGGATTCGCGAGATCGAGCTTCGAGGCGTCCAGCGACATAAGAACGCGCACCCGGTCCCGTGAGTAACTCTTTGCCTGGTAGATTTCATCCATGATCGAAAAAGTCTGCGGGAAATGCCGGACGATCGGATTCGTGGGATCTTCCACTACCACAGGCGCCTGGAACTGATTCCACGGATGGCCGTCGAACCAGCCGCCGATCATCTCGCCGTACTCGGGCCATTCATACAAAGTATCGAGCGCGGAGTGCGCGCCGAGAAACGCCTTCCCGTCGTCGTGGACGAAGGAAATCAGGTCGGCTTTCTGGTCGGCGGTGAGATCTAACTCGCCGGTGGTATAGAAAATCACCGCGTCGAAATAATTGAGGTTCTTCGCGTTGGCTGTGAGCTTCTTCTTAGTGATGAGCTGCGTGTCGGTGCGGATGTAGGTGTCATAGAGGCCGGACTCTTGGCCGATCTTCCAGATCGTTGCCAGTCCATACGAAGTGGCGTCATGCTGGAAACCCTTCACTGCCCCGATGGCAAGGATCTTTTTCCGCTTGGGCTCGGGACGCTGACCCCACGCGAGACTCGCTAAACAAAGCAGGAGAAGTATGGAAACGCTACGGCGCATAATGTCAAGCGTACATCATTCTACGTATACTTTGGATGTGAGCGCACTCGCGGTAGCGTGGCTGTTGTTTGTGGCGGCGTTCGTGTTGGGCCACCTGCGGACCCGGCGCCAGCAACGCTCGGCGCCGAAGGCCGAGAACCGCGTGCACCGTGCTCCGTCATCCAACTACGGCCTGTTGCTGCAGGGCGTGGCACTGATGATCTCGGGCGTTGGCGGTGACCTGCGTGAGGCGTGGGCGCCATTGGTATGGCTGCTCGCCTATGGCGCCGTGGCTTTTGCGGCCTGGGCGCTGTTCGCGCTCGGCCGGCAGTGGCGCATTGAAGCCGTGGTCACTTCCGACCATGAGTTAGTCACGTCCGGACCCTACGCCGTAGTCCGGCATCCGGTCTATCTGGCGCTGCTCGGAATGCTGGCGGCGACGCTGCTGTGGCGCTGCCCATGGCCGGTCGCGCTGCTTTCCGTAGCGGTATATCTGGCGGGAACCGAGATTCGCGTCAGGGCCGAAGATACCATCCTCGCCAAGGCTTTTGGCGAAGAGTTCGAAGCCTATCGGCGATCCACTTCTGCATACTTACCTGGCTTGAGATAGCTTTACTTACACCGGAACTCGATGGTGTGGTCAAAGGGTGTGTAGCCGGTAAGGTAGACGCTGTGGCCGTTCAATTTCGGTTCGCCACCCCGGATTTGCGTGTAAGTATTCTCGCTGAAGCCAGGGCCGAATGAGATCGAATTCGGACCCGCTGACCATGTGGCGCTGGCGCCTGCCGGAAGAATCGAGGCGCTGTCAACGCGTGGGGCATCTTGAACGCCACCGGAGAGTTTCCCTTCGCCGGCGAGACTGATCTCGAGCGCCACCGGAACATCGGCGGTGCCCTCCACCCGAACGTGCAGACGAAAGCCGTCACGGGTCTCGGTAATCTCGGCGGTGCGAACCTGCGTGCAGACTTCGGTGCGGCGCCGCTGGTTCCGCATGCCGTACCACTTGTCCACACCCCAGGGCTGCGTCTCGCCGAGCGGCTGATAGTAACCCGCGTCGAGCGACTGGCGAAGCAGGTATCTGGCGCCGTCTTTTTCGCCCGTCGTCGAAGCGAATTGGCCTTTGCCAAAGAACGCCGATGCGAGACGCACCGCGCCGATGATCGCTTCTCCGCTCCGCAGTGTGAAGAACCGGCTGTTGCCCTCCAGCATGATCGTGGCGCTAGTAGCGCCGCGGCGAATACGGGCAACACGCATATTCGGAAACGTATGCTCGTAGTTGTCGGGCACCGGCGCGGGGGTCGGTCCCGGCGCCTGCAAATCGGGATGGATCATCAACTCCACCATCCCGGGTTCAAACTGGCGTGCGAGTGTTTCATACACACCGTTCCCTTCCGCAAGGGCGAGATAGCGCAGCGCGAGCCAATAGCCGCTGATCGAACCGCGTGTGTTCAGATCCTGCCGGCGCGAGATCTCGGTTACCGGCTCATTACCCGGGTGCAGAAGCATCAGCATCGCTTCGAGATTCTTGCGGACCGGATCCAGAAGTTGTGGTCGCTTCAAGTGCCGCGCCAGAACGACCAGTGCCCGATTCACAATGCCGTTGTACCCGCCGGTGCTGCGTTCCGAGTACATGCCATCCTGGTCGATATCGATGGTCTCGGACAACCACTGGTCGATACGGCGCACCAGGGCAGGGTCCGGAAACAGCGAGTTCACCAGCGCCAGCGCCGAGCACATCACCCACCGGTGGTTCGGCGTATGTACGCCTCCCTGCAGCAATCCGCGTGTTGTTCTATCGAGCAGCGGCTTGATCAGCCCTTCCACTTCTTTCGATCCCGCGGCGCGGGCAAGGGTGATGGCGCCGGCAATGTTATACATCGCAAAAGACGTATCCGGCGGCGAGTTAAAGTTCGTGGTCAGCAACTCCAGATTGCCGTCCGGCGTCGTCTTACGATCCAGAAAGCCGAGTACGAGTTTGAGCCGGTTCATCAGTTCGCCGCTCTCATGGAATCGGGACTTCGGTTGAAGCATTGCAGCGGCATAGTGGATCACCAACGCCGTTGCGGACCCCCCGTGATGGAGGCCATCGGCGTCCGGCAGACCGCCGAGCCACCGGCTGGCGCGATCCGTTGTTTGACGTTCCAATAGCGTCTTTACCGCATCGGCGTGCTGGTCGATCCGCTTCTGGTTGAGGGCCCAATAGGCGTCGCTGGAGGATTGAGGAGTGGCGGCAACTGCGAACGCGCCAAGGGCACTCCTCCGGGAAACACTGAATTTCATGGTTAAACTGCCAGCGTAACACTGTTGCGGTATAGTGCGGAGAGGTTATGATGCGTGTACGGATCGCCGCCCTGCTTTTGCTCCTTTTGACGGCTTGTGGAAATCAGCTGCCCGCTCCTGAATCTACGCAGGCGCCCGCCGCGCCAGGCCAGGGAGCGGCTCCCCGAATTGAGTCCGTTATGCCCGGCCACACGCGCGCCGGGGTGGTCTTCAACAAACAACCCAGTGGAATTGCAGCGTTTTCTATCCTCGGTTCGGGGTTCGTCGCCGGCGCGGTAGTTACTGCGAATGGCACTAAATTGGAGACAACGTTCGGTAATGATCGGCTGGTTACCGCCGTGATGCCGGCCGAGTTGTATGCGTACGCCGGCCGCATAGCGATTCAGGTGACAAATCCGGACGGCGCGACAACGAACGCGCTGGACTTCGAAGTGCAGCCGTGAAGCCGCACTCACCCCGAAATGAAAGTCCTGTGATTTGGTCTTTCGATGTCAGTTCGACAGAGAAGGTCTCGTTGCCCTTGTCCTTTCCATGGACTGGATTGAGCCGAGCTTCCGAGCATCCATTGCGCGTCCTGCACGCCTGTACGAAACGTTACCAAGCCTGCCCTTGCGGCTCGCATGAAATTTTTGCGGACCACAGCCTGTCAATGGAGCTTTCCCGAACTTCGCGCAGGGCGCGGCTTGAAGAAGTGGTGGATCGCCTGCTCCTGAACTTGCGCATCCGTGAGGACGATGCCGGGGGAGAAACCTCCAGCCACCAATAGAAAGAGCCGCCCCCCGAAGGGGCCGGCTCCCTGCAATTGACAGATGAACGTTGTTACGTGCTCAGCTTGCGGCGGCGAATCACACCGATGGCGATCAGGCCGGGATTCGCCAGCAGAAAGGAGCGCGGCAGTTTCCCGGATTGAAGGAAGACGCATAAGGAGAACCAAATGGAAGAGAACAACGATAAGAACTCGAACGACAACACCTCCCGGTTTGTGGGACGGTGCCTGATTCGCCTTGCCCTGTGGAGCATTGTAGGACCAGTGCTCGGAGAGGTCGGCGCGACCGTTCTGGAAGTCGTCAACGACCTCGACACCACATCCTGAACCCTCGGGCAGGAGTTCGCGCTCCTGCCCATTTTGTCGTCCTTCGAGTTACCTATGCCTTCGATCCTCACCCTCGCTGAAGCCGCCAAAGAGCTTCGATGCTCGAAGGCGCACGTTTCCAACATCGTCAACCACAAGGTTCCTCATCTACCACCGCTGCCCGTCGTGCGGATTGGCAGGCGAGTCCTGATACTTCAGGAATCTCTGGCGAAATGGATGAAAGCTCTGGAGTACAGACCAAACGGAGTGAGATAATGCTCGCAGACCTGAATTCATCGCCTAGGCGCACAAGGAGCATCGTGCGACGAAAGCGATATCAACAAGGCAGTTTGCAAGCGATTAAACACGGCAAGCACAAGATGTGGATTCTCCAATATCGAGAAGGCGGCAGCAAGAAGTACCATACGCTCGGCCTCTTCTCGAAGATGACAAAGAGTGAGGCGCGGCAGAAGCAAGACTCGTTCATGAGCGAGGTCAATGCACGGCTGGCGACTGCCCCGAATCCTGACATCACGTTTGGCGATTATCTACACAATGTGGCGCTGCCCTTCCTGCGAAAGAAGTGGAAAGCGTCCACAGCGTTAACCAGTGAGAACCGAATCACGCATCACCTGGAGGAGTTCCGCGAAACCCGGTTGTGTGTTGGCCGCCCGGTAAGTGGAGCCGAAGCGTTTTCGAAGAGTGAAAGATTCCGCCCTGCGGGCGGGGATTTTTAAGGCATGGGAATCTATCGGTC
>JBGSME010000062.1:0-3625 GCA_041740335.1 Bryobacteraceae bacterium
TACGGGCGGTGTGAGGTCTACGCCGCCCAGCAAACCACCATCGGACCGATAGATTCCCATGCCTTAAAAATCCCCGCCCGCAGGGCGGAATCTTTCACTCTTCGAAAACGCTTCGGCTCCACTTACCGGGCGGCCAACACAGGGGCGCCCGATCGAACCAGGCCGGGCGGTATCTCTTCCGATCACAGTTCCGGCTGGCCAGGGTCCGCCAACCGTTGTTTCACTTACCGTCACCGGTGCCAGGCCGTAGGAGGCAGAGCCATGCGTAGGATACAACGATACTTCGGTCTGCGGTACATTCTTCCCATTGCGGGGGCTGCTTTGTCTACGATGGTTGCCAACAGCCTCCAGGTTAAGGAGTATATTTATCTCGGGAACCGCATCATTGCCATCGACGCTTCCACCGGCGCTGCCGTGACCTCCGCTTCGGTGGGAACTCCCGTAGGTTCCGATAAGTGTCGCCGCCTTACGCTGCGCCAGAACAGTTTCAATTCATCCACGCTACGTCGGCGACGGACATCGATTCGCTCGGATGTATCGGCTACGCCTTGCTTACGGGCAAGCCGCCGTTCCCAGGACCAGATTTTCGTGACCAACATTTGCATGCAGTTCCACCGCCGTTGCCGACGAACTGCGCACCGCGTCTAAAAACACTTCTGGGCATGATGCTTAGGAAGCCACAAAGCGCTCGCCCAAATCTGGAGCGCGTGAAGTCGCTCCTCGCCGAAGTGGTTCAAGCCGGGGCGGTAGTTCCATCGGGCGGCTTTGGGCTGCTTGCGCACGCCGGATCTGCAATAGCTCAGCAGCAGGCCAAGGCTGATCAAGAAAATCAAAAAGCAGCGTCTGCGGCCCAGACGCGAAGCCAGTTGGCGGATGCCGGTAGCAAGATCCTCGGTGACATCGTAGACAATCTTCTGTCGCGCATTATGAACGAAGCGCCGAATGCCGAGAGGCGTGGCTATTCGGTCTCACTCGGGCACGGAAAATTGGAAGTGTCGGTCGCTGGAACGCGCGGCGATTCATCGAAGCCACCAGCTCCCCAAGGAGCTTTCCAGCACTCAAAGTGGGACGTGATCGCGGTTGAAGAGATCGTCATTCGCCAGCAGCCGCCGCAGTATCAGTGGAGTGCCGCGCTCTGGTATTGCCGCTTACCAGTGACCACCGAGTATCGCTGGTACGAAGCGTCATACTTCAGTCCTCACAGGCCGGAGCCGATGGCTCCATATTCGCTCGCGGGGAGCCCACACGACGCAGATCTTGCAGCAGCGCCGATAATGCACATCTACCAGCTCGCATTCGGCCCATTCGCCATTGATGACGAGAACGAAGATGATTTCATCGAAAGATGGGCGGCGCTCCTAGCGCTCGCATCGCAAGGAATACTGGGACACCCCCGTGGGCTTCCTTTGAGACCCGATTTTTGGCGGCAGCCATTTGTAGCTTAGGTGAGGGCGTTGCCCCTTCGACCCCACCACGGAGAGTTCCCTCTCAAGACCAAGCCGCTACGCGGTGCGCCATCGCGCAGCCTTGACCGCTCGGCGCTTGCTTGAAGATACAAGCAAGCCGAGGTTCACTCACGGCATACTCGAAAGGAAGAGAAACTGAATTGTGGCCGTCACCCTAGCCGATCTTGAACGCCTGCTGACTGAACCCGAGGGCGAGCGCCTGGAGTTCAAGGAGGCGAAGAACAATTACCATTTCGAGAAGCTCGTCGAGTACTGCGCTGCAATCGCAAATGAAGGAGGCGGCAAGATTCTTCTTGGAGTGAGCGACGTCCGACCGCGGCGAGTCGCTGGCTCCGTAGCATTCGCGGAGCCAGGCCGAACAGTTTCTGGATTGATGGAGCGACTTCGAATTCGGATCACAGCTTCCGAAGTTCACCACTCAGACGGTCGCGTCCTCGTGTTCGAAGTAGCCGCTCGGCCCGTTGGAACGCCAATAGCTGCGGACGGAAAATACCTCGCACGTTCTGGCGACACGCTTCGAGCGATGACGCAGGAAGAGTTACGGCACATCCTTGACGAACTCGGAATTGACTTCTCGGCCCAGATCGAGCCGGAGGCAACGCTAGCGGATCTCGATCCGGCGACAATCGAACTCTTTCGCGCGAACTGGAAGAAGCGCTCGCAGAATGCCGCACTGGACGGTCTCTCACAGCAACAGCTTCTTGAAGATGCGGAGTTGCTGGTAAACGGCAAGGTGACGCGCGCGGCCCTGATTCTTCTCGGCACGAAAGCCGCGCTTGGTCGTTTTCTTCCCCAGGCAGAAGTTATCTTCGAATATCGCGGCTCGGAGACCTCGATATCGCACCAGCAGCGGATCGAGCTGAGGCAGGGGTTCTTGTCGTTTCTCGACACCCTATGGAGCACGATCAATCTCAGGAACGAAGTGGTTCAGTATCAGGACGGGCTTTTCAGGAGAGACGTGCCGGTGATGAATGAGACTGTTGTGCGAGAAGCGATCTTGAACGCGGTCACACACAGAGACTACCGGCTTCCGGGCTCGATTTTCGTTAAGCAGTTTCCGCGAAAGCTTGAGATCACGAGTCCAGGCGGGTTTCCAACCGGAGTCAACGTCGAGAATCTTCTCCGCAAGCAGTCACCACGTAACCGCCGTATTGCTGAAGCGTGCGCGCGATGTGGACTAGTCGAACGCTCGGGCCAGGGCGTGGACCGGATGTTCGAGGAGTTGCTCAAAGAAGGAAAGCCGCGCCCAAACTTCACCGGCACGGATGCGCATCAGGTCACGATCACGCTGCTTGGCGACATTCAGAATCCGCAGTTCATCCGCTTCCTCGAACGGGTATCCGCGGAAAAACAGATTTCGTTTTCGGTTGAGGATCTTCTCCTCCTCGATGCAATCTCCCAAGGTTTGAAACCAGATCCCGCCGAGGCGAAGGATCTCGCGAGGCTCGTAGATACTGGTGTAGTCGAGAAAAGCGGCCATGGAAGGGGAGTCAAGTACGTCCTCTCGCGCCGGTTCTACAGTTTTCTCGGAAAGACGGGTGCGTACACGCGCAAGCGTGGCCTCGACCGAGAGACAAACAAGGCACTACTCCTCAAACACATCGTCGATAGCGGTGTTGCCGGATGTGCGCTTGGGGAATTGGAAGAGGTGCTGCCAGCGCTTTCGACCAGCCAGGTCCAAAAACTTCTGCAACAACTGAAGACGGACCGCAAGGTTCGAGTCGTCGGCGTTCGCCGCGCCGGACGCTGGTTTCCTGCTACCGGTGAGCATTGAGCCGCAGTCGCTCCTAATCATTGCGCCCGGCGTAAAGTGCAGCCCTACGATGCTGTGTTTTCAACGGGTTATATGCGCCGATTTTAAGGCCTAACGCCCAGATCGGCGCAAAGCCCCGGAGACCAAGCACCACTCAGCACACGGTACGCCGCCGGACCCGTCGGGTCGCTGGCCGAACGATCCGACGCCAAGCGCTTTGTCTTCAGGGATTGCTGTAGTACGTCCACCTGCGCACTATGAGAAACAAGTTACGGTCACCCTGCGCGGGGCTCAACCTATAAGATCGTACAGACTCGTCCTGACCCGCGGCAACGATCTCGAAGTTCGAGTCGCCGACGCCGGAAAGGTGCTCGACGCCATCGATCCGGTCAGCAAGGCGCCACGG
>JBGSME010000063.1:0-1824 GCA_041740335.1 Bryobacteraceae bacterium
CGTTTCGCGACGGTAAGCGCGATGAGCGTAACGAGCCGATGGCTTGAACGGATGAAGGCGTTCCCGAAGCTCGAGCGGTTGCAACTGGAGGGGTGCGACCGGGTGGACGATGAGTCCGCAAAAATCCTGGCGGCGTTTCCGGAGTTGGTGGAGATCGACTTGAAGGGGACCGCGGTGACGGAGGCTGGCGTGGCTATTTTGCGGGCGGCGAAGCCGAAAGCGCGGATCTACTATGGGCGGTGGGAAGCGCCGGCGGCTAGCTTCCGTAATAATTAGCGGCGCGAGCGGACCGCTCCCTTGCGGTCGCGGCTTCCTCAAACTGCTAGGCTGGGAGCGCATGCTCGAAGTTTGGAAGGAATGGCTGCGGAGTCCGGTTGCCAGCGGAACGCTTTCGGTGCTGTTCGGCTTGGCGGTGATCTTCATCCTTGCGCGGGTGCTGCTGAAGTCTGTAACCGCCTACGTTGGCGATTCCGACGCTCGTTACACCGCGCGAAAAGCTGTTACCTTTCTGGGCTGGCTGGCGGCGGCGGCATTGCTCGCCAGCGCCTTCAGCGATCGCCTCACCGGCCTGACGGTGGCCTTCGGGGTGGCGGGCGCCGGCATCGCGTTCGCGCTGCAGGAGGTGATTGCGAGCGTGGCAGGGTGGGTGGCGATTTCGTTTGGCAACTACTACCGCGCGGGCGATCGCGTTCAGGTGGGCGGTATCCGCGGCGACGTGATCGACGTCAGCCTGCTGCGAACAACATTGATGGAAGTTGGCGACTGGGTGAAAGGCGATCTCTACAACGGGCGTATCGTCCGCGTTACGAACAGTTTCGTATTCAAGGAACCGGTGTTTAACTATTCGGCGGACTTCCCGTTTCTGTGGGACGAAATCACCTTCCCTATCCGGTACGGTTCCGATTGGCGGTATGCGTCCGAGATGCTGCAGGAGACGGTGGAACAGACGGTTGGCGACTACGCACGGTTATCGCGCGAGGCTTGGGACGGGGTTGTCCGCAAGTACAAAATCGAGCAGGCGCGCATTGAGCCGATGATCACGATTCGCTGCGACGAAAACTGGATTGAATATACGCTGCGTTACGTGGTGGATTACCGGCAGCGGCGCGCCACGAAAGATCAGTTATTCCGGCGGATACTTGCCGCGGTAGACGGATCGGGCGGGCGCGTTCAGATCGCCACTGCCGGCTTCGAATTGCTTTCCGCGCCAGGGTTGGAAGTTCGAATGCGGCGGGCTACGGATCCGGAACCGCGACCGGAGGCATAGTTATTCCTCCGATAACATTGCAGTGACACCAATGCGCGTGTGGCGATCCACTTACTCGGTCCATCCAGTAAGTGGATCTCGCGCGGAGCCGTCTGTGGTATCGTTCAAATAGCTTGGAGGCGGACCGCAGGTTTGAGGGAGAGAGGCCTCCGCCGCGGTTCGATTGCGATGCCCAATCTCAAGACACACACATGGCTGCGCCGTCACCAACTTACGTGCATCACCGCCGCGGGCATACTGGCTCTGGCTCTGAGCGTGGTGCGGGCGGGGCTTTGGGGAACCCCGCCGCCGGGCGCCTTGGATGAATTCGGTTATCTGCTCGCGGCGAGCACCTTCGAATCCGGACGCCTTGCCAATCCTCCGCATTTGTTCGAGGAGCATTTCGAGACAACGTACGTGCTCTCCGATCCGGTGCGCGCGACGCGGTATCCGCCGGGCCAAGGGTTGTTCCTTGCCTTTGGACAGCGATTCTTCGGCCACCCGGCCGCCGGCGTCTGGATCAGCACGGGGCTGGCGGCCTCCGCGATCAGTTGGATGATGTTCGCCTACCTGCCGCC
>JBGSME010000064.1:0-2226 GCA_041740335.1 Bryobacteraceae bacterium
CGTCGTTATCGAAATCGGCGAACGCCGCGCCGCGGTGCAACGCGGCATTTTGAAGGTCCGGCCCCGCGCCCGGCGATACGTCTTCCAAGCGCTTGCCTTCGAGGCTGCGATACACGCGATTCGGCAAAGCGGCCTTGCTGCCGATATAGCGGTCCAGTTGCATCAGGTGCGCCAGGGCGAAGAACAGATCCTTCCAACCATCGTTATCAAAATCGTACATGCCGAGGCTCAAACCGGTGAGTTGCCGGGTGCTCATCAACAGCCCGGTGGACTGACGCGAGGTCATCGAACTCCGGGCCCGAATTGCGGAACAGGAGAAACGAATCGTTCAGGGTTCCGGAGACGATCAGGTCGGGCCGGCCGTCGTTGTCGATGTCACGGAAGTCGGAACCCATGCCAGCAATGGCGTGGCCATCCTCACGAAACGCCATGCCGGCCTCAAGGCCGGTCTCCTCGAACTTCCCGTTGCCCTGATTGCGGAACAGCAGTCCGCGCACTGAATCGTTGGCGACGAAGATGTCGGTGAAGCCGTCGCCGTCAATGTCGGCGAATGAAACGCCCATTCCTTTGCCGATGTGGCTGCCGATCCCGGACGCCTGCGAAACGTCAGTGAATGTACCGTTGCGGTTCTTGCGGAACAATTGATTCGGCAAACCGCGATAGGCGTTCGGATGGCAGTAATACTGGCGTTCCGGAGTCCCGCATCGAGGTTCGGACGCGGTATCCCAGACCACGTAGTTCGAGAAGAAGGGAGCGAGCCACCCGTCGTTGTGATAGTCAAGCCACCCGGCCGAAACAGCCATCGGGGATCTTGCGCGTTGAGACCGGCCCGGGCGGTGATCTCGGCGAAGCGTCCACCTCCGAGATTGCGGCAAAGGATGTTGCCGGTAACGCCGGCGACGAAGAGATCGACGAGACCGTCATTATCCGCGGCGGCGGCCATCGAATAGCCCTCGCCGGCCAAGCCGGCTTTCTCCGTTACGTCGGTGAAGGTGAGGTTGCAGATGTTCCGGAACAGGCGGTTGGCGTATTGCCCGCCAGTCTTGCGCAGACTGGGGATGGCCGCGCCATTGGTGAAGAACACGTCGGTGCAACCATCGTTATCAAAGTCGAACGCGTCCACGCCGCCCGAGCGTCAACTCGATCTGGTGGAGCCGCCGGCAGAAACAACAGCGTGTAGTTGCCGGCGCCGGTTGTCACCGTTTCGTTGTTGGCACCGGTGTTGGCGTTCGTGAGAACGATTCGGACACCGGGAATCAGCGCACCGGTTGAGTCCGTGACCGTGCCGGTGATGGCGCCGCGACAAAGCTCAACTCCCACCGCGGGATGCGGTAAATCAGGCTGAGCGTATCACATCGTTATTGATGATCTATAATCTTTTTTTGCCGGCAATCGCCGCGAACCGCGCCCGCGCCTTCCGTGAGACGGGATTGAGTTCCAGATATCTGCGCAGCAGGATGCGCGACTCCGCGGGCGGCCGGATTTGCGTTAGATTGAGCACGGCTTCCTCCAGCGCCGGATTTGCGGCCAGAGCCCGCTCCCACAGCCGGCCCGCTTCCCCCACTCGACCCATGCGCGCGATAAGGGAACCCAGATTTAGCAGTGCGGCTGGCTCGTTCGGATTCTCGCGCAACAACGATTCATAGAGCTGTGCCGCGCGGACAGGGTCCGTCTCCAGCACGGCAATACGAAGGCGCACCGGCCAATCCCGCGGTGTTGCAGGCAGCAGGTATTCGCGTGCCCGTGCGGCCCCCAGTTCGGCATAGGACAAGCCAAGAGCCCGGTCATCGCCAGTCCCCAGAAACGGAACCAGCGTGGGCGCGGCCGGCAGCGGTTCGGATCTTGGTGAGTGCGGAGTACTGTGGCCGGTCATCACCCCGTGATTGCCGTCCACCGTTCTTGAGCGCGGCATGTGACACGTCGCGCACCGCTCCTGTTGCCGGTGCGAGGAGGCATGACATCCCAGGCATGCCTGCTGCGACCTGTCGGTGTTGTCATGCGGATCGTGACAGGAGCCGCACCAGAGCGCGTCGCCGGCACTGGTCTTGCAAGCACTCGGCGCCAGCTTCTCCACGTGGCTGGTGACCTTCAAGTCGCGGCGGCCCAGCTTCCACACGAAATACGTCGCGTTGTCGGAAAGAAGGACGCCCGCCTGGTACTTGGCGAACTTGCGGCCTGGCCTGCCGATGCGAGCCCTCGCCGGTGAGTTGACACTGGCTGCAAACC
>JBGSME010000065.1:0-1799 GCA_041740335.1 Bryobacteraceae bacterium
TGATCCGTGAGCAGGTCCCGTACCCGGCGTAGGCACGCGACGGCAAACCAGCGCCCCGCCGTTGCATCGGAGAATCCGGATTCCTTTACCGTCCACAGCAGCCACTCCGAACTGGGGCACGCCTCACCTGCCTCGAGAATCGACTCGTACGGCTTGACCCAGCGCACGCCTTCCGGACAGGCGCGGATGCTCCCCAGCCACGAAACGAAATCCAGAAATTCGGAGGTCGCGGTCACTGCTCCTCCCCCGCTATCCGGCCAAAGAACCATCGGCCGAGCCGCTCGTAGTAGGGGGCCAACGGGGCCTCCTGGAGATACAGGAACCGGGCCACCAGCAGCGGGATCGCGTCACGAGCCGGCTCCGGCAAAGGCTGCTGCCCCGCCGCCAGGCCCGGCAGCACAAGGTCATACTCGGTTAACATCGCCGATTCCTGTTCGATGAAATCGGGCTGCGCGCGGCGCTCTAGCGAGTGATCCTGCCCCAGCCACCCGTCGGCGGCAAGGCCCGCCTCGGATGAGTGGAACTGCCGAAGTTCCTCCACGTGGCCGCTCTCGGCATCGATCGACACGATGTACTCCGGCGCCCCGATCCACATCGGGGAACCGGGATCGTCACTGTGCACCCGAGCGTAAAGAAACCGGATCCGCAGGCCATCCAGGCCCGGCGCCGGAATCGGATACGATCGGCAGCCGTACTCAGCGAGCGGGCCGCTTTGCTGCTGCGCGGCCGCTTTCACGATCCGGGTAATCGGCGTCAGCGCGGGAAGCTTCTTGGCCATAGCGTCTTTCCTGCAATCTCACTTTCCGGCGTTGGACCTTACCCAGCCGAAGAAGTCCGCGGCCGCGCCGATGTAGAAAGGCGCTGTCTCCCATGTGGTAATTCGCGAAAAGATATTCCAGTATTCGCCGATCAGCTTTCTGGACTCCTCGTCCAGCGTCTGTTGCGAACGGTTCAGAAATAGACGCCACACCGCCGGTGAGATCGCAAGGAATCGGTCTTCCAACTGGATGTAGGCGTCCACGCCCATCGTCTCGTCATAGTCCACTCCCGGTACACGAACCAACGGCATCGCGATCCCGAGATCCTCCGGCCGGCAACGACTGAATCGCAGCACCTTCCCGCTTGCCGGATCCAACTCGATGAAGTAGTGAGGAGGCCGTACTGTCCGTGCATGCGGCGGTCCTGTCTCGCTATAGAAGACAATCAGAACGCGAGGACCCCGCCCCGCTTCGGTGATCACCGGAAGCGTCTCGGCCACTTCATCGGGAAGAGTCGCAGATGCGGTCCGCCCCGCGATTTCGCGAATCTGTTCGGCGGTCAGGAATGGATCGTTTGGATTCATCTTTGTCTGCGCGGCCCCACAGCCGCTTCCTCCTAATAGCAACGCCAGACTCAATGCCGCGGCTGTCGTGATCCGGTCCAAGCAGTCGCCCCTTTACCAGACCGGACTATCGGTCACGTTCATGTCGCGGCCCGACCGTAACGATCGCTGGAATTGTGCGGCGGGAACGGACCGGTTACAATTCCCCAGGCCCGTATCGGCGGTGATTACGTTCAGGAGATTGCCGTTCGCATCGTATTGCAGGCCGATCACATTGATCGCGTGGCCGCCGCTCTGGCGCCCGCCCCAAAGAATCCTCACCTCGTGCGAGGTGATCACGCCGCGCCGTTCCGCTACCGCCTGTTGGATGTTCGCCATGCTCGCGGTCCGGTTGGTGGTGGGCACTCCGTTTCGCTCGAGGATGTTCTCGCGTTCCCCAGGGCTCGTGCCACCCCAATTTGTGCGGTTGCTTCCTTTG
>JBGSME010000066.1:0-3043 GCA_041740335.1 Bryobacteraceae bacterium
CGCGCCGTGCCGTCGATCGACGTCTGGCGCTGGTACGCGATTTCCATTGGATATCCGGCGAAGTGCGACTCGATTAATTCCGCCTTGTAGCCGGTGACGATCAGCGCGTGGGTGAACGCGGCGGCGCGCAGCCGGTCGAGGATATGTTCGAGCAAGGGCTTGCCTCGCAGAGGGATCATCGGCTTTGGACGATCGTCGGTCAATTCCTCCATGCGCGTGCCGCGTCCGGCGGCGAGAATGACGGCCTTATGCATCTATCCTCTATAATCGCTCAATGCCGACAATGACCCGGATCCGATGGTGGATGCTCGCGCTGGTGTTCTTCGCCACCACGGTGAACTACCTGGATCGCATTCTGCTCGGCTTTCTGATTCCGGAGATCCGCAAAGAGATTCCGATCGACGATCAGCACTACGGCTACATCACGGGCGCTTTTCAGGCTGCCTATACGGTGGGGTTCCTGATCGCGGGCAAATATATCGATGTTGTGGGAACGCGGATCGGCTACGCCGCATCGCTGGTGTGGTGGTCCATTGCCGCCGCGCTCCATGCTTTTGCCGGCAGCGCCTTCTCACTGGGCTTCTGGCGCGGCGTGCTGGGTATCGGCGAGGCGGGCAACTTCCCCGCCGCGATCAAGAGCGTCGCCGAATGGTTCCCGCCCAAGGATCGCGCATTCGCCACAGGCATCTTCAACGCCGGAACCAACGTTGCGTCGATGGCCGGTCCGCCTTTGTTCGTATGGATGAACGCCATGTACGGATGGCGCTCGTGCTTTCTGATTACGGCCACGCTCGGTTTCGTTTGGCTGATCTTTTGGCTATTGTCGTACCGGTCACCGGAAAACCACAAAGGCATTAACGCCGCCGAGCTCGCCTACATCCGGTCCGGCCCCGGCGAAGGTGCCGAGCAGAAGAAGCTCAGTTGGACCGAAGCGCTGCGCTACAAACAAACCTGGGGCTTCGCGCTGGGCAAGTTTCTCACCGATCCGGTGTGGTGGTTCTATCTTTATTGGTTGCCTCCTTATTTATACGATGTCCGCAAGTTCAACCTGACCCAGGTTGGATGGGCGCTGCCGGTCATCTACCTGATGGCGGATTTCGGTTCGGTTGGCGGCGGCTGGCTTTCCGGCGCACTCATCCGCCGCGGCTGGCCAACCGGAAAAGCGCGCAAGACGGCGATGGGTATCTGCGCGGGTTGCATGCCGGTGGCCGCCCTGGCGGTGCTGGCTGAAAGTCCGGTACTGGCGATCGGGCTGGTAAGCCTCGCCACCGCGGCTCATCAAGGCTGGTCAGCCAATTTGTACACCACTGCGTCGGACGTGTTTCCACGGAACGCCACCGCATCGGTGACGGGAATCGGCGGATGCCTGGGCGGACTCGGCGGGTTTCTCTTCTCCGCTGTGATCCCCGGATACGTGGTCCAGAACTTCGGATACACGCCGGTCTTCCTCACGATGGGGATCTTCCATCTGACGGCGCTGGCGGTGCTGCATCTGCTGATGGGCGACATGCTTCCGTTACGGGCGGAAGCCCGCAGGTCCTAGGAGAAACGGCCCCAAAAGGAGATTCGGTACCCTGCCGGGTTCTAGTACGTGTAGGTTGCTAACCCGCGTGCGGGCTGATACTCTGGAGGGGCGTTTAACATGAAGAACCACCATATCCATCTTGCAACTTTGTTCGCTGGGCTTGTCATAGCACCGGCAGCTCTCCATTCGCAGGGGCCTCCTGACAGCACCGCTGACACCGTGTACGGGCAGGGCACCCTGAGTGGCAACAGCGCCAACCGGGGGCAGACCAATCCAAGCGCGATCACGCTCAACCTGCCGTTTGGTGTCGCCTTAGATGCCACCGACGGGCTCTACGTCGCCGATTTGAGTAATAACCGGGTGCTGTTTTATCCGAAAGGAACAACGACCCCCACTCGCGTCTATGGCCAGACCGAGAGCTTCGAGACCGCAACGAGCAACAAGGGCGGCCTCAGCGCAACGAGTTTGAGCGCTCCCGTTGGAGTGGCTGCGGATGCCACCGGACTCTACGTAGTGGACCTGAGCAACAACCGGGTGTTGCACTATCCCAACGGGAGCACGACGGCTGACCGCGTCTACGGGCAAGCCGGCAGCTTCACCACAGGCACAAGCAATCGGGGCGCAGCCAACCCTGACCGGACCAGCTTGAGCACTCCGTTCGGTGTGGCGATAGACACCGACGGCGGCATCTATATCGCGGACAGGGGGAACAATCGCGTGCTCCACTATCCGCAGGGCAGCACCATCGCCGACCGGGTTTATGGTCAGGGCGGTAGTTTCACAACGGGCACCATAAACACCGGAGGCGTGTCGGGGACATCCCTAAGTGCTCCGCGAGGAGTGACCGTCGATGGATCCGCCGGCATCTATGTCGCCGACGAAGGCAACAATCGCGTGCTGCACTATTCAGGCACGAGCACCATAGCCGATCGCGTCTATGGCCAAGGTAACAGCTTCACAAGTGCGACTTCGAATTTGGGCGGAATCAGCAATGAGAGCCTGAGCCTGCCGAGGCAAATCGCGCTGGACCGCGTGGGCGGCATCTACATCTCAGACCAGTCCAACAGTCGTGTGCTGCACTACACAGCCGCCAGTACCATCGCGGACCGCGTCTACGGCCAAGGCGATGTTTTCAATACGGGCGCGGCCAACAAGGGCGGGGCGACGAACGCCAGCACGATGGCTGCGCCGCAGAGCCTGGCGGTGGATAGCGAAGGCGCCTTATACGTTGGCGACATTAACAACCACCGCGTGATCAAGTTTGACGCGCCTCCCGTGCCGGCGGCCACGCTCACCACCATCACCACGACGCCCAACCCGCCTGTGGCCGGCCAGGCATTCACGTTCACCATCAATGGCGCCAACATCGTCCCGGCGACCGTACAGGTTGAGTTTAGCGGACCCAACTGCACTCCATGCACCGTCACCAACGCGCAGTTGACGACGAAGACCACCAGTAGCGTATCCGGTCCGGCAACGCTTGCGACGAACGGGACATTCTCGGTCGCTGTCCGCAAC
>JBGSME010000067.1:0-2847 GCA_041740335.1 Bryobacteraceae bacterium
TCCACCCGCGCCTCCACCACGTCGCCGCCCTGCGCATTGCCCGTGTAGGTAAACCGTGCCAATCCGCCGGTGTCGGTCACAGCTTCCCCCCCGCCCCGCGTTCGGACCGCTCACCACCCGGAAACTCACCGGTACGTTCGCCACCGCCGCGCCGGATTCAGCGTCAATCGCCCGCCCGGGTTCGCGATTCCCATGGTTCCGATACGGCGCCATTGCAAGCTTTCGTTGCCATGGCACGACAGATCGAACTCCGCCTGTATCCAGAACATGCGCCGTGTCGAGAAAACTCTGGTCCGCTCCGCCAATCCGCCCATGATTTTCGGTACTCGCGGATCGTTCGCCGGAATCGTTCCGCCGCATCCCACAATTGGGAAGTCGCTTGTTGAGAAATTCCCCGGCGCAGTCTGCGTCAAAATCGCTGACCCCTGCGCCGGGATTGTGAAACTTCCCCACAAGTCGAACACCGGGCCGGGAGCGGTCTGCCCCGGCCGCGTTCCCGACGAACACCACGTTCGGCGACCCCTGCCATGGCATCGGAAAACTCGGTGTCGCCGTCGATCCGTCCGCATAGCCCACCGATATGTCCGCGCTCGTCAGCTCGTTACCGGCGCCGGTCGACGAAGCTTCCACAGCCGCCATGGGCGCCGCCGCCAATCCAATGCGCTCTTCCGATACGGCCTCCTGACCGGCCGCCGCCGGCATCGTTGCCGTCAGAATCGGAGCCTTCACAGCCGGGCCATTCGCCGGAACCGGCGCGTTCAGCGCGGGGACCAGCATTAGTTCCGCCGCAAGTAGGGCTATCAATTGAAGGCTGTTCAGCCGCGAGAGGAACGAAAACGGGCGCATGCCATTCAAAAATAATTCCCGGCTCGTCGAAACCCCATATCCAAGTCCTCGAAACGATCCTGACGACGTTCATTCCCAATAAGCGGAAATCGATTTCTCCAATCCTCTCAATGCCCTGGCGGGATCGGGTTTGCGGATGGCTTCCGCCCTCCGGCTACACTGCCTATCGAGGTGTATCCAATGAACTCGACCGAACCCGCCGCCATCAGCCAACCGCTCTTCACCAGCCGCACCATCGCCCTCAGCGTCGAGGACCCCGATATCCTCGCAAAAATCCGCGCCGATTATCTCGCCCAGTTCCGCCCCACCACTGCCGCCGAACTCTTCCAGGTCGAGACCATGGTCAACAGCGACTGGCGCCTCCGCCGCGTTTGGGAACTCGAATCCGCGTCCATTGACTACATCATTGAGGCCCAGGCCCCCGAACTCGACGAACGTGCGCCGGGAATCGACAACGCCACCCGTACCGCATTCGCCTATTCCGAGCTCACTAGCGAGACCCGCGTCCTCGATTCCTACCAGCGCCTTGAGAATGATCTCCAGCGGCGCTGGGACCGCGCCCACCGCAACCTTATGAAACTCCGTGATCCAAAATCCAGTCCCTCCCGACTGTCCCGTTTCCCTCTCGCCAGACCGCTCACCACCGGTAATCCTCCCGAAACCGAATTTTGCACGAGCGAACCCAACAACTACGATTCCGCCGTAGAGGAAAACATCAACCTCGCCCCTGACGCCATCCGCGAAGTCGAAAATTGCACGAGCGAACCCAACGAGCACCCTCCCGCCGTAGAAAAATACATCAATCCGGCCGCGGCCGCGCCCACCTCCGCCGGCGGAGCCCACCTCGGCCCGTCACTACAATGCCCAGAGCCCAAACGTCCCAACGCAGGCGCAGACCCAATCACGGCTGAAACTCACCCCTCGCCCGTACCGGAGAGTCTCCTCCTTGCCCGCATTCCCGGCGACCCGCCTGGACCGCCTGCTTCAACGCAAACTGGAACGTCCGCTCCAGAGCCGCTGTACCCCTAGTCCGCCCGAACACGTCAGGGCCCTTCGGTGGTGGAGGTGACCGTAGGTACCCTTTCCGCGAAAACCTAACCCGCCGTGGCGTTCCCGAGTGGTTCCTCGTCCATGCCGGGCTGTTCGCTGGCGAGAGATCCTTTCGTGCGCCAACTGGAAGCCGCGCACATCGGCCACCGGACCGGCTAACCGTTGAACGCCTTCTGAAGAACGCCAAAACTCTTCGCCACAGCCGCGTCCGCCTCGCCCTTTCCCTCCATCTCAAGCGAGATCCAGCCGTGGAAATTATGCTTGCGAAGGATCCCGGCAATACGCGGATAGTCCAGGTCCAGCGTGTACCAGACTCCACCGCCGTAGTAAGTCTTTGCCTGCACAATCGTCGCGTGCGGGGCGAGCTTCTCGATCTCCGGATACGGATCGCCCGGGTAGTTGCCCGTGTCCATGTTGATGCCGAGCCACGGCGAATTCACCGCCTTATGGATCCGCAGCACACCCTCCGGCTGCGTGGTCAATCCCCAATGATTCTCAAGCGCCATCACCACGCCCTCGCGTTCGGCCGCCGGCAGACACTCCCCGATCGAATCGATACACCACTGAAACGCGTTGTCGTTGGTGTAGCCTTCAATCGGCGGTTCATTGCCCTTTACCTTCATCAAATCGTCGAACGACTTAATCGTCCCCCACCGCCCTGAGTTCAACCGAATGCACGGAATTCCCAAGCGCGCGGCCAACTCGATGCAGCGAATCGTGTGATCCACCTGCTCTTTGCGGACCTTCGCATCCGGCGACACGAAGTTCTGGTGGATCGACAACATATAGAGATCCAATCCCAGCTCAAAGGCCTGCCGCTTCAGCTTGTTGCAGTACGCCGCCGTTTCCGATTCCATCTGGCGGTGGAGTATCTCCACGCCGTCGAAGCCGATCCTTGCCGCGTTGTCAATTACCTTCTCGATCGGGTACTTCTCCTTCGAGAAGTGCCAA
>JBGSME010000068.1:0-4184 GCA_041740335.1 Bryobacteraceae bacterium
AGCCCCCCAACATCCATTCCCAAAACGCAAAAATATATTTCTCCAACCCCATCAATAACTTCCCCAAATCGGCTTTGCAGACGCCGCCAGCCTCAAAGCTACCCTCGCATTGGAGGAAAATACCATGAGTTCACTACGAAAGATCCTGGCAAATCAAGCCAATGCCAAGAAATCCACCGGCCCGAAAACCGCCGCCGGCAAGGCGCGCTCCGCCAATAACGCCATCCGCCACGGCCTCTATTCCAAACGCACCACCGTCCTCGCCCTCGAGGACTCCGCTAAACTCGCCACCATGCGTGAGGACTACATCCGCCAGTTCCGCCCCACCACATCGGCCGAACTCATCCACGTCGAAACCATGATCAATTCCGATTGGCGCATGCGCCGCGTCTGGGAACTCGAACCCGCTTCCATTGACTTCATTGTGGAGGCCCAGGCCGCCGAACTCGACACCCTCGCGCCCGGGATCGACGCCGCCACCCGCACCGCCTTCGCCTACGCCGAACTCACCGAGGAGACCAGCCTCCTTGACTCCTACCAGCGCCTCGAAACCACCTTCCAGCGTCGTTGGGAACGCGCCCACCGCAGCCTCATCCGGCTTCGTGACCCGAAGTTGATGCCCGAACCACTGCTCAACGCGGAAACGCTCAGCACGGAAATGCTCAACACGGAGACGTTCGACTCCGAACCCCTCGCCGTCGACCCCATTCCGGACCTCGCCGATCTCTCCTCCGCCATCCACGCCATCCCAAATGACCTTGAGGATCACCTCGACGAACCCGTCTGGGATCCCGAAATGCAAGAAACGAATGACTCAAACGAGGAAACTCTCGAAGAAACAGAAAATTGCACGAACAAAGCCACCGAATTGGATATTCAGGCCAGCTCATTCGTGCCCGTAGCGCCTCGGCCCACCCAAAATCCACCCGAGCCACCCCCTTCTCGCCCGTTTGGGCACCTGGACGACATCAAGTGAACTTCCCGGACACCCTCGAGCAGCCGAACAGCGGGGCCCGCTACGCCACAGTTCTGCGCCGCATACGTCTCAGCACGCGGGCTCTCCCAATGTCGAAGGAGAACTGCGTCTCCACAACCGCAAATCCGGCCCCCACGCCCGCTGACCCCGTCGCCTTCGCCCGCAACCACCTCCAATTCCCCCTGGACTCCACGCAAGCCGAAATCCTCGCCGCCAATCCCCACCGCGTCCTCATCTGTTGCACTCGCCAATGGGGCAAGTCCACCACCGCCGCCATCAAAGCGCTCCATCACGCCCTCACAAACCCAGGCTCTCTCACCCTCATTGCGTCGCGTACCCGTACCCAATCCACCGAATTACTCCAGAAAATCACCGCCTTCGCACGAGCCCTTTCCCTTCCCACCCCGCGCGTCCCTGGTCATCCGAGTTCGCTGCTCCTTCCCGCTCGCTCCAGGATCATTGCCCTCCCCGGCGACCCCGCTTCCATCCGCGGACTCTCCGCCGTCTCCCTTCTCATCATCGACGAAGCGGCCTTCGTCTCCGATGCCCTCTACCACGCTCTCCGCCCCACCCTCGCCACCACCAACGGCGCAATCTGGCTCCTCTCCACTCCCAACGGACCCCGCGGATTCTTCCATGAGGAGCACTCCTCCGCCAATGACTGGACTCGTTTCCAGGTCACCGCTCTCGATTGCCCTCGCATCTCTCCCGAGTTCCTCGAAGAGGAAAAACGGAAACTCGGTCCCGCCCAATTCGAACAGGAATATCTTTGCAAATTCTCCGCCCAGGCCGGATCTTTCTTTGACCTCGCTTGCTTCCACGACACCCCGCGTCCCGGTAACGATCAAATCGATCGATCCGAGGAACCCCGCTACTTCGTCGGTTTTGACCTCGGACAACGCGACTCCCATTCCGCCGCCGTCGTCCTTGAACTCCTCACCATCAATACGCTCCGCCGCGACCCGGTAACGTTTCAGTTCGTCCTCCGCCACGAACTCCACGTCCGCTCCGTCGAACGCTTCCCCCTCAACATGAGCTATCCCGACACCGCCCGCCGCCTCAAAGGCATCATTGCGGACCTTCCCTCGCGCCGCTACGGGCACCTCATCCTCGACATCACCGGCTGCGGCGCGCCCTTCTTTGACGTTCTCAATCGCATGGGCACCATCGGACTCGGCGTCGACAAAGTCTCGCTAACCTCCGGCGGCCGCGTCTCCTTTGCAAACGGATTCCACCTCGTACCCAAAAAGGCAATCATCCAGATGCTCCACGAGGTCACCACCGGCGGACGCTTCCACATCCCTCTCAACCTCTCCAACCGCAAGCTCCTACTCGATGAAATGGAGTCCTTCCGCGCCCGCCCCACTCCCTCCGGAGCCACCCGCTACAACAGCAACCAAACCGACGACCTCGTCATGGCCCTCGCCTTCGCCACCTGGAAAGCCCGCCGCTACCTCCCCGTCGACTGATACTTCGGCCACCGGCACGCCCGCGCTACCACGAATCGCGATTCGAAACCCGAACCCGAAACAAAGGCTTCGCCAGTTCCGATTCCTCCATCTCATACGTCGCCGCCGCCTTCGCCGCATCGTACCCCCGCCACAACCACGCCAGTGACTCCGGCAGGTCCAACGCCCCCTGCGCAATCGCGTGTGTCCCCTCGCCGAAACGGAAATGGAAGTCGTAGCCCCGCATCTTGAGCGAGTTCGCGAGAATAATGTTGTTCAGCGGCCAGCTCCCGCCGCGGCTCTCGCCGTCGTTGGCGCCGTCGGAAAGCCACACCCGGATGTTCTTCCGTTCCTCCCGCCGCACCCGGTGCCCCACGATGTATCCGCCCTCTTGATTCCGCTCTGGATGCCACTGCAGCGCCACATAGCTGCCAATATGCGACAGCACCCGGCTGAACTGCTGCGGATAATACCACGCCGCGTTGAAGGCGCAGATCGCCCCGGACGATGCTCCTGCAATCGCTCGCGAATAGGCGTCCGGACGCAGCTTGTACCGCGCGTTCACTTCGGGCAATACCTCGTCAAGCAGGTATTTCCCGTAACGATCCGAGACCGTGTCGTATTGAAGGCTCCGCATCCTCGTCCCCTCCGCTTCTCCTCCGCTCCCCGGCGAGATCAGCACATGGACCATCGGCGGAATCGCCTTCTGGTGAACCAGGTTGTCGCTCACAATCTGGAGCCGCAGGCGCAGCAAATCCGCGTTCCCAATGATCGTTTCCCCGTCCTGCCAAACCATCAATGGCGCGCCTCCCGGGTCGGCTCCGGCATTCACGTAGACCCAATAGTTGGCCGACATCCCCGGATAGATCTTGCTTTGAATCGTCTTCTTCTCGGAAAGCGTCCCGCGCGCAACGCCCGGTTGCGGATACGAGTCCGGATTGTAACCGGCCACGTCGTAGCCGCCGAGCGTCTTTCCTCCCGCCGCGTAGCTGTAACTGTGCGTGATCCCCAATCGCAGCCGCATCAGCCGGAACCAATAGTTCGACCCCGCCACACGCGTCATCGCCATCGGCGCGCCGCCGTCAATCGATACCGTCGCCGCCTCGCCCGATTCCACCGCGAACACAAACTCCTGCCCCCAAACCGCCGCGCCGTCGCGCCCATGCAAGCCGATGATCCCGCTCCCCAGCAATGCCCCCAGTCCAGGCGAATTGCCGCGCGCCGCCTCAATCAATTGCTGTAAAGGATGGCTCTGGCCGGAACAGGCGGCCGCAATCGCCAATACGGCGCCGGCGCGAATCACCAACGGGACATTCATCCAGGTATCGTACCCCGCCTCGCCGCCTGCGACAATGCATAAGGAATGCCGTACTGGATCCGGCTGCGCGCCGCCGCGGAAAACGAAGACGAGGTCGCCGGGACAATCGCTCTCCATGACCCCGCCGGCATCGAACTGCACGACGGCGAAATCACCGCGTGGTTTCTCACCCCAGAGTCCGCCGAACAATGCCGGCAAACCCTGCCCTGGGCATCCGAAACCGGTGAACGGCCCCACGAAAACTGGAACGAATCGTGGCAGTCGCGATGGCGGCCGATTCTCGTCGGCAATCGCTGGTTCCTTTCCCCGCCATGGGACCCGGCGCCCGCCCCCGCCGGCCGCACCCGGCTCGATCTGCATCCCGGAACCGCGTTCGGCAACGGCGACCACCCCGCCACGCATCTGTGTCTGGAAGCGATGGAGGAACTTCTCCGGCCCGATG
>JBGSME010000069.1:0-2122 GCA_041740335.1 Bryobacteraceae bacterium
GCGCCCGGCGCTCTCATGTCGAGAGGGAAGCCCCAGGCGATCGGCCCGGCGGCAAAGCTGCCCAAAGACGCGGCCAGTTGGGAAGACTACGCCGCTATCGATCCCGACCGGATCCGTAACGCCGCGTCCTTCCCATACCGCCCGCTCGATCATCCCATTCACTCTACCGCCCACATGCTTTTCCCGCCCGCCTGGACACGCGTTCATCCCGAGCACGACCGTCTCGACGCCGGATTCGACATTCCGGACTGCTTTCTCCCCGAGTCGCCCCCCGCTCTCTACCTCACCACCCACAAGGAAATGGGCGATGTCACCCGCGGCGTCGAAATCACCTACGCGAACTACTTTAACCTGTTCAATGGGCTGCTCACCCCGGAGCAGATGGAAGGCCTGCGGCTGCTCGTCACGCCATTTCAAACGACATGGTTCAACATCACGCATCATCGCGTCACCGCGGAACCCTCCCAGGGCGTCGCTTGCTTCAGTTGTCACGTGAACGGCCACACCAACGCCGCAATCGAACTGGCCCCGGACAGCCGGCCCAACTATGCGCGTCTCCGCGTCGATACGCCCACAATGCGCGGCAACTACGCCCAGTTGATGTTCGGATCCAAACGCTCTATCCGCTCAATGGATCACTTCGCCGAGGTGGAGGAATACTTCGATGGCGATTCCACCCTCCTCGCCTCCATCGGCGGACGCAATCTCCAGCGCGCCCAAACCAATCGCATCGGTGACTTCAACGCAATCATTGACTTTCCTCCCGCGCCCAAGCTCGATGTCCTCAATCGCCTCATCGCTTCCCGCGCTACCGCCAGCGAGTTGCGCGGTGAGGCGCTGTTTAACGGCAAGGCGCAGTGCGCCCCGTGCCATCCCGCGGCCTCGCATTTTACCGACAACACAATGCACGATCTCCAAGTCGAGCGGTTTTATCCCGGACGCGCCGAGGGTCCCATCAAGACGTTTCCCCTCCGTGGGATCAGGGATTCCCCGCCATATCTGCACGACGGCCGCCTCCTTACGCTGGAGGATACCGTGGAGTTCTTCAACCTCATTCTCCAGACTAGGCTAACGCGACAGGAGAAAGCGGACCTCGCCGCCTACCTCCGCGCGCTCTGAATACCCTCTCCAGAACGCGTCGAACCTATACCGTCTGCTGCACCGGAGGCGGCTCCGCCGTATGTCCGCGACGCCGCAGCAACCCTCCCAGCCGGATCACAATGCCGCTCCCCGTATACATCAGCGCCATCGCCAGCAAAACCGGCTGCGAGTAGTTCCAGATCAAATAAATCAGGCTCGCCAGCATCACCACGCTCTTCGGTGACCGCGGCCGCAGCAGATTGAAATCCTTAAAGCTCCGGTACCGCCACGTGCTCACCATCAGAAACGATAGCAGCGCCAGGCCGGCAATCCATAGCACCGAAAAAATCCACCATTCCAGAGGCGAGGAGTCCGCCGCATAGACCACCGCGGCCACCATCGCCGCAGCCGCCGGTATCGGGAGTCCCACGAAATATTTCCGTCCCGGCCGCCCCGGGTTCTTTGGTTTCGGATCTTCCTGAATGTTGAATCGCGCCAGTCGCGACGCGCCGCACATCAGGAACAAAAACACCACGAACATCCCCACTCCCAGCAACTGCTCCCGTACCTTCGGGTCCAGATCCGCTGACAAAAACTGGAAGCCGAATACCCACGCCAACATCGCCGGCGCCACCCCGAACGTGATCACATCCGCCAGCGAATCGAGCTCCCGCCCAAAGTCCGATACCGTGTTCGTCATCCGCGCGATCCGCCCGTCCAGCCCGTCCAGAAACACCGCCACCCCGATCATCACCGCCGCGGCCGCGAAATGCGGGTTGTGGCCCAGGTCCCCTCTTGTCGCCAGCATCGCCCCCTGAAACGCCTTCACCGTCGCCAGAAATCCCAGAAACAGGTTCCCCGCCGTGAATAACGACGGCAATGCATACGCTGCTTTCCGCGGACGCCGATCCGGCGAATTCGGGTCGATCAGCCTTTCTCGAAACCGGCGCGTCATCACGTTCTTCTCCTGGCGATAATCGTCTCACCCCCCACCACGCGCTGGCCTTCCCGAGCCAGAAGCTCCCACTCGGGGCCAAACAGC
>JBGSME010000070.1:0-5808 GCA_041740335.1 Bryobacteraceae bacterium
CCCTCCGGGGTCTCGACGGCTACCTATCCTTGGGGGCGGGTAGCCGTCGCATACAAGGCCGTGAAGAACCGTATCGAGATTGCCATTGACGCGTCGAATACCTCGGCCACCGACACGATAGAAGGCATCTCCTTTGAGCCAGTCGCGCTCGTGTTTCCCGCGAAGCTGGATGAGTACGATGGATCGATCCCTCTTTTGACTAACAACGTCGGCTCACCGGGCATACTGTCGGTATCCTGGCAATCCGGGGCCCTTGTGGTAGTAAGTGAAGATTACGACAAGCCTTTGCTGTTCGGTTTTCCCTGGGCCAACAACCGGCCCGCGAACACGGAGTTTCCTCTTACCGTGAGCACCGGCCGCGTGCGGTCTTATCCCGATAGTTATCCGGTGATTCACCGTCCCATCGCGCCCCGATCCACGGAACGATTCCGGATCTCACTGCGTTTCGGAAGACAGGGCGACTCCCCGGCGGCGCTCGTCAAGGATGTGCTTGCCGGCTACGGAAAGGCGTTTCCCTCCAAGCTCGACTGGACTGACCGGCGTCCGGTCGGAGCGATTTTCCTCGCCAGTGCTGAGTCAAAGGGACCGAAGAATCCACGCGGCTGGCTGTCTGATCCGTCCCTCGATGCCACCAGCCCTGAAGGCCGTGCCGTGCTCCGCCAGCGTGTTCTGGCGCTGGCCGACACCTCAATTCAGGTTTTGAAGGATATGAACGCCCAGGGCGCAATCACTTGGGACGTGGAAGGCCAGGAGTACGCGCATTCGATCAGCTATATCGGCGATCCGCGGATGGCCGATCAACTGGCTCCCGAGATGGCCGATGTATCCGACGCCTACTTCAAACGTCTGCGGGACGCGGGGTATCGCGTGGGTGTTTGTGTCCGGCCCCAGCAGCTCGAACTGATGTCCGGCGGCGCCGCTCAGCGGCCGCAAGCCGATCCCACCGCACTGCTGATGGAAAAGATCCGCTACGCAAAACAGCGTTGGGGCGCCACCCTGATTTATCTTGATTCGAACGTGAACGCCGGTGACCCCAATCCTCTGGACGCCCGCATACTCGCCAGGATCCACGAAGCGTTCCCCGACATTCTGTTGGTGCCCGAGCATTCAAGCCCTCTTTACTACGCCTACTCCGCGCCGTACAAGGAACTCCGGCAGGGCCATACGTCTACGCTGGAGGCAATACGGATGATCTACCCGACGGCCTTCACCATGATCTCGACAATGGATGGCGCGTTGGACTACAACCGCAAGGATCTGATGGCCGCGGTGAAGCGCGGAGACAGCGTCGTGTACCGCACATGGTACCCGGATCCCCAGAACGAAAAAGTGAAGGCGTTGTACAGCAAGTAGTGGCGGTCCGCCGGCCTCGGCGGTGAACGAGAAGTTCTTCCCCGGCGCGAATGGGCGGCGTTGATCCTTACGGATGGACGCCGCCCGATCGCTTATTTCTTCACCCAATCCAGCTTGGCGGCCGCCTTGCCGCCTGACTGGAAGTACTCCAGCCGGATCGTGTGTACGCCCGGTGTCATTCGGTGTTTGACCTCGAAAGGAATCGCCGAGTGTTCATACCATTGGTTGAGCACAATCTGGTCGTCGATATACAGACGCTGTCCGTCGTCGGTGGCGGCGGTAAATAGATAATCACCGTCCTCGAATTGGAATTGCCCTTGCCAGCGCACTGAGAACTGTTCCGGTCCCACACCGGGTCCGAGCACCGAGTAACCCCAGTTGAAGTCGATAGCGTTGTCGATTCGTGTGAACTTGAGTTCCTTGAGGTTCCGGCCACTGTAATAGCAGCCGAAGAAGTTTCCGCTGCCCATTCCGGTGCAACCCGCGGCGACAACGGGATTCGACACCTGGATTGCAATGTTGGCGAGGGCGGTTCTGCCCTGGGAGTCCCGCGCGACGGCAGTCAAGGTATGGTTGCCGTTGGAGATCGGAACGGTGTTGAGGCTCGCTGAGTAAGGAGCCGTGGCGTCCTCGCCGCCGATGTTAGCGCCGTCGAGCTTGAATTGTACGCCTACGATGGGGGCGCCGCCGGAAGCGATTGCCGACAGCGTGACCGTGTTCGAGACCGTGCTGCCGTTTGCCGGACTGCTAAACACGACCGTCGGAGCGGCGGTGGTGTTACTGACGGTGACGGTAACATTGGCAATGGCGGTACGGCCTTGTGAGTCACGGGCGACGGCAGTCAAGGTATGGTTGCCGTTGGAGATCGGAACGGTGTTGAGGCTCGCTGAGTAAGGAGCCGTGGCGTCCTCGCCGCCGATGTTAGCGCCGTCGAGCTTGAATTGTACGCCTGCGATGGGGGAGCCGCCGGAAGCGACTGCGGACAGCGTGACCGTGTTCGAGACCGTGCTGCCGTTTGCCGGACTGCTAAATGCCACAGTCAGCGGCGTTGCCGAAGAGTTGTTGACGTTTACAATGATGCTGGCGAGGCCGAGCCTGCCGTCCGCGTCGCGGGCAACGGCGGTGAGAGTGTGTGGGCCATCGGACAGTTGCTTTGTGTCGATTGCTCTTGTGTAGGGAGGGCTGGAGTCCTCCCCGCCGAGACTATTCCCATCCACTCGGAAGTGGGCGGCGATAATAAACGATTTGCCGCCGATGGCGTCGGCGACCAACGTGATCGTATTGGACACCGTGCTGCCGTCGGCCGGGCTGAGGATCGTCACGATAGGCGCGCCAGTCGGGTTGCTGACGTTCACTGTGATGTTGGCCGAGGCTGTCCTGCCGTCCGAGTCACGGACAACAGCAGAGAGAACGCGGTTCCCATTCGCCACCGCTGTCGAATCGAACGAAGCAGTGTAAGGAGCAGTCGTATCCTCACCGCCGATGTTGGCGCCATCGACCTTGAACTGAACCCCGGAGATGGGCGACCCACCGGTAGTGATCGCAGCCAGCGCCACGCTGCCGGAAACGGTAGCGCCATTCGTGGGACTGCTGAAGCTTACCGTGGGAGCCGCGGTGGAGTTCGCAACCGTCACGCTGATCTGGGCCGAAGCGGTCAATCCGCGGGAGTCCCGGGCAATCGCAGTTAAGCTATGAATACCGTTGCTCAGTGTCTTGGTGTCGAGCGGGATCGAGTAGGGCGCGATCGTGTCTTCCGTACCCATGTTCGAGCCGTCCAACTGGAAGCGGATGCCTGCGATCGGGTTGCTGCCATAGGCCACCGCCGCGGCGGTGATGGTGTTGGAGACCGTGCCGCCGTTCACAGGGCTGACGAAGTTCACCGTCGGCGGAGCCCCTGGCGGAGATCCGATTCCCGCCTGCTCGTAAATCGCCTTGACCTTCGCGTTCTGAGGATCGTCGAACCATCCGCGAAACAACAAGCCGTCGCCGCCCCGAACCGAGGAGACAAGATCGTTGAATCGCGCGTCGATCGGCCCGTCGGCGGTATAGATAACAGTGTAGGCTTGCGGATAGATGCGGCGAACGTCGCTCGAAGTGGAAGTAATGCCCTGTCGCAGTTCATCGTAGGGAGCCGAATAGGCGTAATAGAGAAGATTGGCGTGCTCCGGTACAAACAACACATCGGGGAAGGTTTCGGCAAGGCGCCGGAACACCGCGGCATCGGTCGGGCTGGAGTCGGTGTCGCTGGTGACGTTGGAGTCGACATAGAAGATGGTGGCGCCCCAGCGGTTTCGCGCGTACGCAACCTTATCGATGAGAAGTTGTGTTGGATCAGGCTGGGGAACTTGAAACGCGGTGCGCCGGTCCGCGGAAACCTGCAGTTGTTGTGGCCGGATGCAAACTCCCACGCGCAGACCCGCATCGCGGAAACGGCGGAAGTAGTCGTCCGCGATTCCCGCCATCTCCGGGGCCAGTGTGCTGAAGATCCTCGGATCTCCAATGAAACTGATCGCGTGCGGATACTCCTGGCCTTCAATGTCCCAAGTGATCATGCCCTGCGCATTCATCGCCCTGAGAATCGCGATGCTGCTGTCGGCGTAGGCCAGTGTGCGTTCCCGCAGCCTTGCGATTCCCGCCGCGTTGGTAACATCCACGGTTGGATCGAACATCCAGCCTCGGGGATTAGTTGGCCAACCGGTGGCGGCGGTCGAAAGGAAGAGAGCGCCGATCGGCCGGCGGTCAGTCCATTGCAGCCGCATCGGATAGGCGGCGGCGAACGCCTGATACGCATCGGCGGCAAGCGTATCGAGCGTAGCCCCCGGCCCCCCGAATCGCAGCGAGAAGCGATACTGGTCAGACCCGCCGGCAGGTATCGGACGTTTGATTACGGGGTAGCTGTCCGGATAGGGACTGACGCGATCGGTGTTCACCGATAGCGGAAAGGTTGTATTCAACGGCTTGTCGAAGGCCCATGGAAAGCCGATCTGGATGGCTTTGGCCGGATTCTCATGCACGAGCGCCATCACGCCGGATCCGTAGCTCATTCGCACCAGAGCCGGACCGCTCACGGAGTTGACCAGCAGCGGGATGTTGCCGTCGTATTCGGTGACGCGCCCTGGAAAGCGCAATCCGAACGGTTCAAACCAAATTCCCTGGAGTGTGTTTGCCGTGCGGTTTTGCACCGTGACCAGTACGTCCAGCCGGGCGTTGCCTGGGGTGTAGTCGACGGTCAAGGATCCCCACGAAGAATTCCGGACAACCCGGCGAGCGGCGGCGTCCACCGTTACCACGCCATTGGCGAGGTCACCATTGATGATTTGCCCCACCGCCGTTTGAAACTTCAGGTTTCCCAGACGGATGTCGCCGTAGGCAAGAAATTCGGTCCCATTGAACCGTAAGCTGCTGACTCCATTGCCGCCGAAGCTTACCGTTACGGGCTGGGAAGCAGCCGGAACGGCGAAGAACGAAATCCCACTCAGCAGCACGATTGCAAGTGTTCGCAACATAGACGTAGCTCTCCTGGAGGTTGTTGAAGGAATGAACGCTATGGCACACGAAGCAAGCGAGTGGGCAGCCCACTCCGTGCGGAAGGTGGTGGTGTTTAGCAGTGCTCCGGGTCAGGCGGAAGCAGCTTTTCCACTCATCTCTTCTGATCGTCCGGTTGAGGAAACCGGACATCAAACGTAAACCTTAACATCGTACCACAACTTACCTGGAAATGGCCCGCGCCGTACCGGGTACTGGACAATCCAAGTTCTGCACAGGAGGTGCATTTTGCCGGCAACTTGTCTCATCGGATATTCCGGTTTCATCGGCGGAAACCTGGTCCGTCAACACTCTTTCGATGACCGCTATCGATCGACCGACATCGAAAAGATTCGCGGCAAGTCCTATGATTTGCTGGTTTGCGCAGGCGTATCGGCAGTGAAGTGGAAGGCCAATCGCGCTCCGGCGGAGGACCGTGCGGCAATCGACAAATTGCTTGAGAACGTACGGCTAGCCTCGGCGAAGCGTGTGGTACTGATCTCCACCGTGGACGTGTACCCGGAACCGGTTCAATGGGACGAGACGTTCGATCCCCATGGGCACTCGAACCACCCGTACGGTACGAACCGGCTATACGTGGAAGACAGCTTTCGTGGTTCCTTTGACAAAGTACATGTTGTACGATTGCCGGGCATGTTCGGACCGGGCCTCAAAAAGAACGTCGTCTACGATCTCCTCCATGGGAACAACCTCGATTCCGTTCATCCCAACAGCAGTTTTCAATATTACGATGTGCGCCGACTGTGGAGGGACCTGCTCCGCGTGATGGAGCACGATCTCGATATCGTGAACTTTGCCACCCAGCCGGTGGAGACAAGCCGGCTGATCAGCCGGTACTTTCCAGGCACTGCGCTCGGCTCGAAAGCAACCGGAGCGGCGCCTGCCTATGACATGAAAACAAGCCATGCC
>JBGSME010000071.1:0-3165 GCA_041740335.1 Bryobacteraceae bacterium
CGTTGTGGCCAGGCAGCTCACGCCGAGGACGGCGGCCGCGGCCAGAAATACTCGCAGTTTTATCAAGAACCGGCTCTCCATAGTTCTTACTCCCCAAAAAAAAGGCAATCCAACGTCGAGTCTGAAAATCAAACAACAGACTCAAAACAACAAAACCCATTCCGAATGATCCATCGGCTGGTTGCCCGCTTTCCGACAGACCCCATCGCGGAGGTCTGTCGGTTTTGCGGATCTCATCACCCGGCCCCGCCACCGCGGGCTATTCCGGCGTCTTTTTCCGGCGCAAGACAATCAGCCCCAAAAATAGAATCGCCAGAACCGAGCAAGCAATTCGAACCAGTGTGCTGTCCATGTAACCTCTCTCCTTTCGTGGAACTAAAAATGACTCAAACGTTGTTCATCATCGGCAGCAAATCCCGAACAATCTTGATTACCATCGGGCCCACCGTCACGACGAACAGCGACGGCAGAATGCAGAAAAAGATCGGGAAAACCAATTTGACACCGAGCTTGGCGGCCTTCTCCTCGGCCGTTTGGCGTGCCTGTACGCGCATGAACTCGGAGTGAGCGCGGAGGCTCTGCGCCACGCCGGTGCCGAATCGGTCGGCTTGGATCAGAACCGCAACGAGCTTCTTGAGGTCGTCGACCGCCGACCGCTCCGAGAGATTCCGCAGCGCGTCGATGCGGCGTTTGCCGGCCTTCAACTCATAGTTCACCATGGCGAATTCTTCGCTGATTTCAGGGTGCGCCTGCTCGAGATCCTTAGCCACCTGAACAACAGCCTGATCGAGCCCAAGGCCGCTCTCGACGCAAACCACCATGAGATCGAGTGCGTTTGGGAGTCCGCGGCGAACCTCCTTTTGGCGGCGCTTGGCGCGAATACTGACGTACTCATTGGGGCCGAAGAATCCGGCCGCCGCGGCGGCCATGACCGCCATTACTTTGTTCGTTGGATCAGCTGGCGAGCCGGCCACGGCAACGCTCATCAATAATGGGACCAGAGCTCCGAAAAGAACCTTGGAACCATAGAAAAACTTCATCGCGTTTGGATTACGGATTCCGGCGCGAATCATCCGGCGCTGGATCACGCCGGCGTCGCGCGGGTTCACCGGCATGATGGTGCCGAGTTTCTTCACCAGCTCATGGAAAACCAGGCTCGGATGCGCGGGAGCTTCCTCCATTTGGACCGGAACAGTACCGGTCACGCGCTCGATGGCCTCCTTGGGCCGCACCCACATACGCATTCCGATGCCGGCACCGGCAACGGTGATAGCGACAAAAAGCAGAATCGCGATCAGAATCATCATAGTCAGACCTCGATGGTGACGATCTTTCGAATAATTAGATAGCCGATCACCTGGAGCGAGACCGCAACGCCCACCATGATGTTTCCGATTTCGTCGTCAACAAAAAAGCTGACATAGCTCGGATTGACGTAAAACATCAGTAAGGCGACGCCGACCGGAATACTGGTGAGCGCGATCCCCGTCATTCGGCCGTGGGCGCTGATGGCCCGGATCTTACCCCTGAGCTTGAAGCGCTCGCGAATGATGTAGGCGAGTTTGTCCAGAATTTCCGCCAGGTTGCCGCCGGTACGCTTCTGGAGCAGAACGGCTGAGACGAAGAAGTGAACGTCGAGTAGCGGGATACGTGTAGCGAGTTTGAGCAGAGCCTGATCGAGAGGAATGCCAAGGTTGTGCTCGTCAAACGCGCGGCGAAATTCGCCCGCCAGTGGTTCTTGAAACTCGCGGTGAATCATCTCAAGGGAAACGGAGAAGGCGTGGCCGGCGCGCATCGAACGCGCGACGAACTCCAGGCTCTCCGGAAACTGCTCCTCGAACTTCTCAATTCTCTTGGTCTTAGCCCGCTTGATGTAGAGAATCGGAAGTGATGAAAACACGGCGCCGATTGCCAGTTGGGCGGACACGTAGGGGATCAGACCGGAAAGACGTGCAACGAAGAAGCCGCCCAGGAACAATCCGAGGCAAGTGTGGACGACCCGCGCCGGACGCCACCGGAGGCCAGCCTGCTCCATCATCGTCTCGAGGCGCCGGTTCAGGTCGGCGCGGGCTAGCAGGCGCATGACCAGCCGGCCCGTGGATTTGTCCTCGCTGCGAATAAGCTCCGGGGTGGGAGCCGCATCCTTCTCTTTTTTCTCTTTCTTGGTCGCCGTGTCGAGGATACGGCTCTTCATCCGGTCGACGTCGGCGTTCTTGAAGGCACGGGTGATGAACCACCAGACCGCCACCGATCCGAGCCAGATTGCGCAGAAGGCTAAGAAAAACATCATAGGGCCTCCTCAGACCTCCATCACTTCGTCGAACAGATCCGGGCGCAGGCGGATACCGGCGGCAAGGAGCTTTTCATAGAACTTTGGACGAATTCCAGTGGCGGCGAAGCGTCCGACGACTTTTCCCTCTGGGTTCAGCCCGCGCTTTTCGAACACGAAAATATCCTGCAGCGTGATGACTTCGCCTTCCATTCCGGTGACCTCTGTGATGCTGATGACGCGCCGCGAGCCATCGCTGAGACGGGAGGCTTGCACCAGTAGGTTGACGGCGCTGGCGATCTGTTGCCGGATGCTGACCAGTTGCATATTCGAATTGGCGAGCGAGACCATCACTTCGAGACGGGAGATCCCGTCTCGGGGCGTGTTGGCGTGGATCGTGGTGAGCGATCCATCGTGGCCGGTGTTCATGGCCTGGAGCATGTCGAGGGCTTCCTCGCCGCGGCACTCACCGACAACGATGCGGTCCGGACGCATACGCAGGGTGTTCATCAGGAGTTCCCGCTGGCGGATCGCGCCGTTGCCTTCGAGGTTGGCCGGGCGCGTTTCGAGCCGCGCGACGTGGGGCTGTTTGAGTTGAAGTTCAGCGGCATCCTCGATGGTGATGATGCGCTCCTTGGGGTTGATGAAAGACGAGAGACCGTTGAGCAAGGTTGTCTTCCCGGCGCCGGTGCCGCCGGAGATAATTACGTTGAGCCGGGCCTTTACGGCGGCCTCGAGCAGTTCCATCATTCCAGGAGTCATGGCTCGCCGCTCTACCAGATCGGCGGGCATCAGTTTGTCCTGGCTGAAACGGCGGATCGACAGTAGCGGACCGTCGACGGCCAGGGGTGGGATCACTGCGTTGACGCGCGATCCGTCGAGCAGCCGTGCGTCCA